>JAZUCW010000024.1:0-1546 GCA_045639305.1 Candidatus Scatosoma sp. | reverse complement strand
AATATACTTTTACTTCTTGCTATGCAGTTGTTAATCTTCGCTTTTCCTTCTCGAAAGAGTTGGAACTGTCAAAAAAACATACTCGTCTAATCGACAGCTTAAACATAATACCACACACCAAAAGATAAAGTCAAGCGTTTTTTTTGAATTTTTACAATTTTTTTTTTAAAAATACTTTTTTTTGTTTTTCTCAAAAAAAACGCACTTTGACCCTCTTTTATATAATTATTATGTCGCGCGCGTATACGCGCTTTTTCTTTCAGTCCGTTTTTCTCGTATACCCTTTTTTATCGATAATCGCCAAAATCTCCGCTGCAAATTTCTCGCAAAGCTCCTTATCTTCCGCTTCAATCATCACCCGTACTACGGGCTCCGTCCCCGATTCTCGCAACAAAACCCTGCCCTTTTCCCCCAAGCTCTGCGCAATCTTTTTTACAACCGCCAACACTTCCCCATCTTCCAACACCTTTTTCTTATCCGCCACTTTTACGTTTTTTAATACTTGCGGATACCTCTCCATAGGCGCAACAAGCGCAGAAAGCGACTTTTTCGTATCCAACGCCGCTTGCATAACCATCAAGCTCGTCAAAACTCCGTCGCCCGTCGAGGCGTATTTGGAAAAGATAATATGCCCCGACTGCTCTCCGCCGAACACGTAGCCTTTTTCTGTCATTTTTTCATATACGTATTTATCCCCGACCGCCGTCTTTTCATAAGCAATCCCCAATTTTTCCAAAGCCTTATACAGTCCAAAATTCGACATTACCGTCGTAACCACGGTGTTTTTCAGCAACTCCCCCCTGTCTTTTAGATACTTGGCAATCAGATAAATAATCTCATCGCCGTCTACAATTTCCCCGTTTTCATCCACGCAAAGACACCGATCCGCATCCCCGTCGTAGGCAAATCCCACCTGCAACCTCTGCGCTTTTACCAGTGCCTGCAAGTTCTCTATATGCGTTGAGCCGCAGTCTTGATTGATATTCGTCCCGTCAGGCTCTGCGCCCACCAAAACGGTAGTCGCCCCCAACGCGTCGAACACAGCTTTTGCTATCGTCCAAGCACTGCCGTTTGCACAGTCCAAGCCGATTTTTATCCCCTTGAACGAATACATGCCCAGCGAAATTAGATATCCCACGTACCGATTCCTTCCCGCGACGTAATCGATGGTCCGCCCGATATTCTCCCGTTTTGCATACGGCGCAACCCTTCCAACACCAACGTCCTCGCCGTCTAAATATCCTTCTAGCAAACGGATTACCTCTTCCTCCATTTTCTCGCCCGCGCCGTTAAACAACTTAATGCCGTTATCATAATAAGGGTTATGGCTAGCGGAAATCATAATCCCGCAATCAAACCCTTCCGCGCGCACCACGTACGCCACGGACGGAGTCGTGGTTACGTGCAATAAATAAGCGTCCGCTCCCGATGCCACCAATCCGCCAACCAGCGCGTATTCGAACATATACCCCGACCGCCGCGTATCTTTGCCGATGGCAATCCTTGCCCTCCCGCTGTCAAATCTTCTCCTCTTTTCCGAAAAATA
>JAZUCW010000023.1:0-4254 GCA_045639305.1 Candidatus Scatosoma sp. | reverse complement strand
TGGAAATTCCCGATTCGCTCGATCCGTACATCCACAACCACGACGCGTTCTTGCTTCGTAACCACGGCGCGTTGACCGTTGGCTGCAATTTGACCAAAGCGTTCTTCGTTATGGAAGAAGTAGAATTCAACGCAGTTATCTGCAAGCACGCAATGGATCTTGGCGCAGTACACGAAATCGCAAACGACCAGTTGAAGAAACTTATGGATCTTCGTAAGAAGATGAACCTTCCCGGCCGTCACCCTGGTATCGAATACGAAGAAGCTCCCGCAGGCTGCAACTGCAACGCAGAGCTCGTAGAAGCGATTACGAAGAAAGTATTGGCTGCCCTCGGCAAATAATGTAAAATACATATCTACGTCGCATTTCATCGTTACGGCTCGGTTACGTACTATCGGTACGCGCCCTCGCCGCGCCTTGAACTGCTCGTAGCTCTGCATTTTACGTAAAAAAGGAAGGAGAAATAAAAATGGCTATAAATTGGACGGAAGCCCAAATTGAGGAAGTGGTAAACGCTGTCATTAAAAACCTCAATGGCGGGGCACCCGTAGCAAAAAGCGGCTGGGACTCCACCCAGTACAACGGACGTAGACTTATCGGTGTGTATGCGGATATGAACGCGGCAATCGAGGCGGCTACGGCGGGGTACAAGGCGGTACGGGCTATGTCGCTGGAAGAACGGGAAAAAGTGATCTCCGCCATTCGCGATTTGTGCCGTAAAGAGGCGCCTATCATGGCAAACCTCGGCGTTACGGAAACGAAAATGGGTCGCGTAGCACATAAGACGGCGAAACATATCCTCGTGGCGGACAAAACGCCCGGCACGGCGGATATCGTAGCACAAGTAAAAACGGGGGACTACGGTTTGACGCTGACGGAAATGGCGCCTTTTGGCGTTGTCGGCAGTATCACCCCTAGTACCAACCCCTCGGAAACGGTTATCTGTAACAGTATCGGTATGATTGCGGCGGGCAACGGCGGGGTATTCAATCCCCACCCCAACGCAATCGCAACCTCCAACTACGCAGTGGATCTCGTCAACCGCGCAAGCGCAATGGCGGGCGGACCTCAAGTATTGGTGGCTTCGGTGGTAAAACCTACTTTGGATACGGCGCAGATTATGTACAAGCATCCCAACATCCGTTTGCTCGTTTGTACGGGCGGACCCGGGGTAGTAAGAAGCGTACTTTCCAGCGGTAAAAAAGCAATCGGCGCGGGCGCGGGGAATCCTCCCGTTATCGTAGACGATACTGCGGATATTAAGAAAGCGGGTAAGGATATCATCGACGGTTGTTCGTTTGATAACAACTTGCCTTGTATCGCGGAAAAGGAAGTGTTTGCGTTTAACAATATCGCAGACGAACTGATTGCAGAAATGCAGAAAAACGGCGCGTATAAGATTACGGCAGAACAGGCTGAAAAGCTTTCGAAAATCGTTTTGGTGGACGTTAAGAATCCCAAGACGGGCATCGTAAAGAAGACGGTCAGCCGTGACTGCGTAGGCCGTGACGCGGCGGTGCTTTTGGAAAAAATCGGCGTGCGCGTCGGTCCCGACGTACGTTGTATCATCTGCGAAACGGGTTTTGATCACCCCTTCGTACAGGAAGAATTGATGATGCCGATTTTGCCGATCGTACGCGTAAACAATATCGATCAGGCAATCGATCTTGCCGTAAAAGCGGAACACGGAAACCGCCACACGGCGCATATGCACTCGAAGAACATCGACAACCTCACCCGTTTTGCACGGGCGGTAGAAACGACGATTTTCGTCAAGAACGCGCCCTCGTACGCAGGGATCGGGTTCGGCGGGGAAGGGCATACGACCTTCACCATCGCAGGGCCTACCGGCGAAGGCTTGACCAGCGCGCGTAGCTTTACTAGATTCCGTCGTTGCGTTCTTTCCGACGCATTTAGAATTATTTAAAGGAGAAAGCATTATGGATATTACATCTTCTCAAGTAGAAAGCATTGTCCGTAAGATTCTCGGGGAAATGGGCGCAAGCGGGAAATCCTCCTGCGCAGGCAAAATCCCCAAGACCGCAAAGGTAGCGATGCTTACCGCGCAGAAAAAAATCGAAGTAAAAGAATATCCCATCCCCGCATTGACGGACGACGATATTTTGGTAAAAGTAGAAGGTTGCGGCGTTTGCGGTACGGACGTACACGAATGGAAGGTTGACCCGTTTGGGATTATCCCCGTAACCCTCGGCCACGAAGGCACGGGTGAAATCGTATACCTTGGTAAAAACATCAAGGCGGATACGTCGGGTAAACCCATCAAGGTTGGCGATAAGCTCGTAACCAGCGTTATTAGCTGCGGCGAATGCCATATCTGCCGTAACCATCCTGCCAACACCAACCTTTGCGACAAGCAAGGCGTTTTCGGGTTGATTCCCCACAGCGACGCAAATCCTTTCACGGGTTGGTTTGCCGAATATCTTTTGATCCGCGGGAAAGGTTCGACCTATTTCGTAGTAAACGATCTCGACCTTAAAGAAAGAATGATCCTCGAACTCGCTTGCGTATGCGTACACGCGTTGAAGAGAGCGCAAACGACGGGGCTTATGAACTTCAATACGAAGGTACTTATTCAAGGTCTTGGTCCCGTAGGGCTCGTTATGATCAGCGTACTTCGCGCAGCGGGTATCAACCATATCATCGCTATCGACGGTACGCCGATGCGTTTGGAAATGGCGAAGAAACTCGGTGCAAAGACGATCATCAACTTTAAAGAAGTTCCCGATTTGAAAGACAGAGTTGCCCTTGTTAAGAGCGTGGCAAACGGCGTTGGCGCAGACTTTGCGTTCCAGTGCACGGGTGCGCCTGCAGCGGCAAAGGACATCTACGAATATATCCGTCGTGGCGGCGGGCTCTGCGAAATGGGCTTCTTCGTAAACAACGGCGAATACAACGTAAATCCTCACTTTGCTATGTGCAATAAGGAAATCAACCTCGTTGGTTCTTGGGACTATTCGGCGGACGATTATCCCACGACGATGGCGTTCTTGCGTCAGGCTCGTGAGATGAACATTCCCATCAAAGACCTTATCACCCACGAATTCCCCCTCGATCAGTTAAACGAAGCGATGGAAGTCAACGTGGCGCAGAAGGGGATTAAAATCTGCTTCGTTAATAAGTAAGAAACGGCTTATATACTTCGCATTTCATCGTCGAAGTTCCGTGCCCCTCAGTCACGTACGCCCAGTACGCTCCTATCGGGGTACTCACTTCTCCTTGAACTGCTCGCATCTAACCCGTTTCGTGTAACCGAGCGGTAGTTTTAAATTCAACCACAATTCCGAATCCCGAATTCCGAATTCCGAATTTAGCCACTCGGTAGAGAACAAACAAGAGGTAAAAATTATGGCACTTGGCATGATAGAAGTATTCGGTTTCGCAACCTCGATCGTGGTCGCGGACGCTATGGCGAAAGCTGCGGACGTAAAGGTCGTGGCAATCGACAAAAACAAGCCCGCGGCGGGGGATTCCGCACGTGTGCCTCTGGTCATGGCGATTAAGGTAGAGGGCAGCGCGGCAGCCGTTGAAGCGGCGGTGCAAGCTGGTAAAGCCGAAGCCGAAAAAAGAGAACTGTACATTACCCACAAGGTAATTGCAAGACAAAGCGAGGAAATCGAATGGTTTGCCCATTTGAGCGCACTCGGTAAAGACAAATTAAGATAAAAAAAATAAAAAAATATAATTTTAAGGAGATTACAATTATGATGGAAGCATTGGGCATGGTAGAAACGAGAGGTCTCGTAGCAGCAATCGAAGCAGCAGACGCAATGGTTAAGGCGGCAAACGTTGTTCTTATCGGCAGCGAAAAGATCGGTAGCGGTTTGGTAAGCGTTATGGTTCGCGGCGACGTTGGCGCAGTAAAGGCTGCAGTTGACGCTGGTACGGCAGCAGCTACGGCACTTGGTGAAGTTGTTGCTACGCACGTAATTCCTCGTCCCCACGCAGACGTTGAGAAACTTCTTCCCGCTATTAAATAAGTTTAAAAACGGAATGCGCGAGAGAAGAGCGTACGGTTTTTCTCTCGCCGCAATCAGCGGTTAGAAATTTTCAAAGTTAGGAGAAAGTCTTATGAAAGCAATTGCATTACTGGAAGTGCAAGCTATGGTTGCCGCAATCGCCGGGCTTGACGCTATGGTAAAAGCAGCGAACGTCAATCTTATTCACGTAGAAAAGCGTCTTGGCGGACGGCTGGTAACGGTCGTTGTCGAAGGCGAAGTTTCCGCGGTGCAAGCG
>JAZUCW010000022.1:0-1970 GCA_045639305.1 Candidatus Scatosoma sp. | reverse complement strand
GCAAGGCAAGGGTATACATTGCAACGGTGAAGATAAGAATGCTTTGATAGTTACCGCCCGTCTTGGTTACGATAAGATCGGCAATCTGGTTACCCGTCAAGCCTGCAACTGCCCACGCCGAAAGGGCGATGCCGTGCAAGGCAAACGGGGTATACCGTAACTTGGGATACGACGGATTTTACGAATATTACGGCAAATATGACCGTAACGGCGATTGAAACGGCAAAGACGTATACCGTTACTTTAAACGCTAACGGCGGGGATCTTACGCAAACGGCGATTACGCTGGTTTACGGGCAGGCGTACGAACGTCCCGCGCCTACGCATAACACCGACGTCTTTGTTTCCTGGATGTATAAAGGAGAAAAGATTGCCGAGAAAGGGGTATGGATGATGGATCCTGATGAAACGGTGCTTACCTTCTTTGCGGATTGGATTGATTCTGAATGGACGAATAACTATTGATGAATTATAAATCTCCTTACTAAAAAGCGCTGCAAGTCGCGATAAAGGCTTGCAGCGCTTTTGTCTTTTCTGTTTATGGGGGTTGCTTAAACTGTACGGCGAGGGTAAGCAACGTTTATTTGTTTCCGCCGATTAGGAATTTAAAGAAATAGAAAACCAACAATACGTGGAATAATAACCACATATCCAAACCTCCAAAACTTTATTTGTAAGAAAAGCATAGCATATTAAATATGACAACCGTACGCCTATTTAAAAATATTTTTCTCGTTTTTTGTTTCTCTAATTCATACGAAAAGAAGCGTCCAAGACAAGGATAAATTTTAACGAAAAGAAAATACAAACGCGTACCTGGTATGGAGATTTTTCTTTCAACGCATACCGGGTTGCTTGTTTTCAAGAAATACTAACGCCTATTATTACAAATGGTTATACTATATTATATAGGAGGTGCATCCGCGGACGGGTTAAGAATTCTTACGTGGGCGCTTTAAAAAAGTTGACAATTCTTTGCTTTGCATTGTATAATAAAAAGCAGCATTTCTTTACGAGAAGAAAGAAAAAAGAAAGGACGAAAAAAGCGTGATTGATTTTTTGGACGTATTAATAACGGTAGTGTTTTTATTGGCGTTGGCGATACCAGGGTTTTTGTTTGCAAAAATAAAGATGATTCCTCAATCGGCGAGCGGCGCGTTGTCGGCGCTCGTATTATACGGCTGTCAGCCGATTTTGGTGTTTACCAGTTTTCAAGGCTGCGCGTACGATCCAAAGTTAGCCCTTAATATGTTAATCGTGGCGGGGTTGGCGCTTGTAATTCACCTTTTGATGTTCCTTATCGTGAAGCTGTTGTTTTTCAAATGGGCGAAAGAGGACAAAACGAAGATCGTTAAATATTTGAGTGTGTTTTCCAACTGCGGGTTTATGGGTTTACCCTTCTTGCAGTCCTTGTTTACGGACGGGGGGATACAGGCGGAATTGATTGTGTTCTGCGCCGTCGTGCTTGCCGTGTTTAACGTGTTGAGCTGGACGTTCGGCGTCTATATTATGACGGGGGAGAAAAAGCAGATTTCCGTAAAAAAAGTGTTACTTAATCCCGTAATTATTGCGGTCGTTATCAGCTTGGTGTTCTTCTTTGCGTTTCAAAAACCGCTTATCGAATTGTCGAGCGAGGGTACGGTTGGGTATAAAATTACAAGCAAATTGATGAGCAGTCTTAACTTTCTCTCGACCATGGTTACGCCCTTGTCGATGATCGTTATCGGGATTCGTTTGGCGAACGTGAACGTTCGGCAGCTTTTAACGGATAAATGGGCGTATACCACAACAGCGGTAAAATTGGTGGTTATGTCCTTCGTTTCGATGTTTGTCGTGGCGTTTTTGCCGATATCGGCGACCATTCAATATACGATCTTTTTCCTCTTGGCGATGCCTAGCGCCGCCAGTGGGGCGATGATGGCGGTGCAGTTTGGCAAAGACGGGGATTTTGCGTCGGTCGTGGTGATTTT
>JAZUCW010000021.1:0-2608 GCA_045639305.1 Candidatus Scatosoma sp. | reverse complement strand
AAGCGTAGTAACCACGCAAGAAGATACCACCTATAACAATCGAATGGTGTCCATTTCGACGAGCTCTGCAACGGGCTTTACGCTTGGTATGCCTCAAAGTGCAGGTGGCGGTGAATCGGGTTTGCCTACCTATACGGATGCGCAGCTTGTGTCGTATGATACGATTTCCGTATACGATTTGACGGGTGCAGAAACGCATACTGTTCCTGCGGCGAATGGTTCTTATGCTTCGGCTACCTTGGCGTATGCTGCTTCTGTGGAAAACACCACGGGTTCTACTGTATTCAAGTTTAAGTTGGGACTTAATTCGACTAGCTCCGTGGAAAGATTGATTAGCTTGCGTAAAAATGGTACTTATTCCTATCGTTTCTACTTTGGTTTGGACGGTGTGAATGCGATGGTGGGTGTATTTGACAACAACGTTTTGCGTGATACTTCCGATAAGGTAGAATTCCATACGGGTGCGCCTGCGGAATATGACGTGGAAATCGGTGCGGTAGACCTTTTGGATGGTAGCGGAGTATGGCAATATATCAAGATTGACGGTAACCTCATCATCAGCGTGGTTAATGCGGCTGCTGCTGATGCCAATACGACCTCGATTGGCGTTGGCGGTAATGATACAGCGGCTTGGACATTGTCGCAGGTAGGGGAAATTCCAGTTTCTCCTATCGTGCCTGTTGATCCCTCTAACAGTGAATTCGATTTTAGCTATTTCGTAGAAAACGAAAACAAAGTATACAGTAGTTACGGTGCAACGGATGCGGTAGAAATTACGGCGCAAAATGCTGCGGAAATCGGCGTTTTGGCTGGTTACAACGGAAATATTTTGATTGTAAACAATACCATTGCAAATCGTGGTGTAGTGTTGGATTTCTCGGGTATGGCAATTCCAGCAGGTCTTATTTCTGCTATTTCCTTCCGTGTTTATGTAGGCACGCAGAACGAAACAGGGGCTTACCCCAACCTTCGTATAGCGAACCCTAACAAAATTTCTGAATGGGTATTAAACGAGAATATCAGCGCGCAAACGGAGCAATGGATTACGGTTACGCTCAGTGATGCTGCTGCAATTGCAAAGCTTTGCAAGGACGGTGTTTTGGATAAATTTGAACTTAGTTTGAGGTCGAACTCTACAACGCCTATCTCCGTTAAGTTTTATATTGACGAAGTGTCGATTGATATGCTTGAAAACGATGGAGTTGCGCCTGTGATTACTTATACGGGTGAAGAAACGTTTGTTTCCTATCAAGGCAGTCAATTTGTTTTGCCTGCAACCGCATACGACGCGCAAGAAAATAAAGAAATTGCATTGACGTTGGATTGGGGAAATGCTATAATTGGTGCAAACGGTGCGCCTACGGAAGTTGGTGTATACACCTTAACTCTTACAGCAATCGACTATTACGGCAACGTTGCAACCAAGACGATTACGGTTGAAATTAAAGAACCTGATACGGAAATTCCTGTTATCAATCTTAATTTCATTGCAATTAAAGCAAAGGTTGGTGCAGTAGTCCTGATTGAGCCGACCGCAACGGATAACAGCGGTTTTGCTACGGTAAACAGCGTTTGGTCGGATGGTGCAAAAGATATTTTTGGCGGTTTGACGCTTGGTGCGCATACTTGGACGATTACGGCTACCGATCCTTCGGGGAACATAGCAACGAAAGTGATTACCGTTTACGTTACGGAAGATGCTCCCTCCTTTGAGTTTATTACGAACGAGGAAGATTTGATTGCGAGATACACGGTAACGTTTGATGGCGCAAATGAAGTTATCGTTCGTGACGGCGACAAGATTGAAAAACCTGTCGATCCTGTAAAAGCGGAAGATGAAAAGGCGAGATATACCTTTATTGGTTGGTATAACGGCGACGTGGAATGGGATTTTGATAACGACGTTATTACGGAAGACACCAACTTGGTTTCTCGTTATGCAGAATCGTTGAAGACCTATCTTGTTACTTTTGAAGGCGGTGCGTCCTTTAAGGTAACCTATGGGGATAAAGTAGCGCAGGAAAATATCCCTGCTCAACCGATTAGACCCTCTACGGCAGAATATGAATTCGTATTTGAAGGTTGGGCGGTTGGCGATACGCTGTGGAATTTTGAAACGGACGTAATTACGGGGGTAACTGTATTTGCGCCGAAATTCACGGAAGTAAAACGTCAATACAAGGTAACCTTTGACGGCGCAAACGAAACGACGTATGAATACGGCGCAAAGGTTGTAAAACCTGCCGATCCCACGAAGGAATCAACGGAGACGCACACCTACGAATTCCTTGGTTGGGAAGCAAACGGCAAGCTGTGGAATTTTGATACGGATACCGTGACGGGTAACCTGAACTTGAAAGCAAAATGGGAAGAAACTCCTATTGATGGAGTGGAGGATAATTCTTCTACCGATAGCGAGTCTTCCGGCTCTTCTTCCGATGGAGAGAAGACAGGTTGCTCTGGCTCGGTTAGTCTTTCCGGTATGGCGCTTGTTGCTTTGCTGGGGGCGTGCTTTGCGTTGAAAAAAAGAAAAGAAGATTGATATTTAATTTCAATAGAGGCATAAAGTAAGAAAAGAGGTGGAATTTCTATTCTGCCTCTTTAGGTG
>JAZUCW010000020.1:0-9804 GCA_045639305.1 Candidatus Scatosoma sp. | reverse complement strand
ATTCGTTAAATCAGTAGTAGTTGAAACTGCAAATGCAGAAATCGCTGCCGCTGGCGTTAACCTTGAATACGAAGTAGGCACAATGATAGAAATTCCAAGAGCATGTCTTACGGCAGACGAAATTGCTCAAAATGCGGACTTCTTCTGTTTCGGTACACACGACTTAACTCAAATGACATACGGTTTCAGCCGTGATGATGCAGGTAAGTTCCTTGATGCTTACTACGATACAAAGATTTTTGAAAACGACCCATTTGCTAAACTTGACCAAGTTGGCGTTGGCAAACTTATGAAAATGGCAATCAGCCTTGGCAAGCCAGAAAACAAGAACCTTCACGTAGGTATTTGTGGCGAACACGGTGGCGACCCAACTTCTGTTGAATTCTGCCACGAAATAGGTCTTGATTACGTTTCATGCTCTCCATTCCGTGTTCCTATCGCACGTCTTGCAGCAGCACAAGCAAACATTAAAAATCCTAGATAACTAGGCTAAAAAAGTTTTAACTACGATTAAAATTAAACAAAATTTAAATTGCCACTCTTTTATAGGGTGGCTATTTTTTTGTTAAACGCCTTAAAATTAAAATAAGATAAAATCTTGGATAGCGACGAAGAGTAAAAGCCTATAAAAAATAAGTTTCTCGTAAAAACTAATAATATTTGCGAGAAACTTTTTCGTTTTAAGGGAAAACTTATTGACTTTTCTCGTAAAAAGTTTTATAATTTAGGAGAAAGTAATATAAAGAGGTGTATTTTATGAGAGATTTTAATTACTCTTTACTAAAAGACCTAAAATGGGATTCCGAAATTATTGGTTATTTAACGGCTATTCACGAAGCGAAGGGCAAACAAGAGTTTTACTTAAAAGGGCAGCCTGAAAAACTCAATAAACTTGTGGAAATTGCAAAGGTCCAAAGTACGGAATCGTCTAACGATATAGAAGGCATAAGAACGACGAATACGAGATTAAAACAACTTTTAACGGATAAGACTACGCCTAAAAACCGTGACGAAGAAGAAATTGCAGGGTATAGGGACGTGCTGAACGTTATCCATGAAAGTTTTGAGTATATCCCGATGACTTCAAACTATATCTTGCAACTTCATAAAATTTTATATAGTCACTCAAGCAAAAGTATCGGCGGTAAGTTCAAAAGCGTTCAAAACTATATTACTTTAACCGAAAACGGTAAGGAACGTATTTTGTTTACTCCACCTGCGCCTTACGAAACGCAGGGTGCGATAGATAAGATTTGCAACGAGTTTAATGTTGCAATTTCAAAGTGTGAAGTAGACCCGCTTATCTTGATACCGATTTTTATTCACGACTTTTTGTGTATACATCCGTTTTCTGATGGCAACGGAAGAATGAGCACGCTTCCTACCACTTTACTTTTATATAGAAATGGATTTATGGTGGGGAAGTATATTTCTTTGGAACCTAAAATCGCTAAAAACAAAAACGCATATTACGATGCGTTAGAAAAGGCGCAAGCAGGTTGGGATGAGGGAAAAGAAGACCCAGTTCCGTTTATTAAATATTTGCTTAGCACAATTATTTCGGCATATAGAGATTTTGAAGATAGGATGGAAATTGTAAGCGAAAGTGATTCTGCGCTTGATATGGTCAGAAAGGCTATAACCAACAAAATCGGTAAATTTACAAAGATGGACATTGTTGCTATGTGTCCGTCGCTTAGCAATAGTTCGGTGGAAAGTTCACTTAAAAAACTTGCCAAAGAAGGCTTTATCGAAAAGAAAGGCGCAAGCCGTGCGACCTATTACGTAAAAATAGAAAAAATCGAAGAACTTTTATAAATATGACGGAATTTATCATATTTACTATGTTACACTATATATAAGGAAAAAAGGGAGAAAAAGCATGTTTAAAAAGACGGCAATTTTCTTGGCGCTTTGCGCAACGTTATCTATGGGATTTTTTAGCGCTTGCGGGAAAGAGGATTCGGTTTCTTCGCAACCTGCGGGGGAAGAAATAGACGAATTTGAAACGTTATATACGGAAAAAACGACCCGTAACCTCTCCGTAGGCGGAACGGCGGTTATTCCCGTCAACAAAGACGTTGGGGATAAAAATTATTTAAAAATCCAGCTTTCTACGGACGTCAACCTCGTGGGATATATCCATTACGAGGATATCACGGGCAGCGGCAAAAAGAACGAGGAAAAAATCTATATCGAGGCGGGGCAAAAAGAATTCACCAGCTTTTTAGACGCTTTCCGCCGCGGTGCATTTGGCTATTTTGATAAGAAAATCACACAAATTACTTTGCAAAACGTCTCCAATGCGCCAGGAAAGGTAAAAATTTCCGCCGTTAAAATTTCAGATCGGGTTTTTGATCCTGACGAAACGCTGTATATAAACGACGGGACGTTAAAAATAGGCGCGTCGCTTGGCATGGGTGGGGCGTTGACCCACGTGGAAAGAATCAACGCCAGCGTAGTCGAGTATATCGATGAAAACGGGGACGTTAGAATCGAGCCGAATATCAACCCTGACGAAGTAACCGCCATTACAAAGGAAGTCAACCTCGTCAATATTCACGATTATGGCAGAGAGGTGCAGCAGTCTTATTATGCGTGGGTAGACGAAAGCAACGGCTACCTCCCTAAGAGCGAAGTTTTGTACAACGCAACGTTGCGCTATAACCCGATTCAGGGCGGAAGCGCGGGGAATAAGCAGTCGCAAATTATCGAGTATCGCCACACGCAAAACGAAATTTATATCAAGGCGAGATTGCAAGAATGGTTTTTGGACAACACGCTTTCTGATTCGTATGCGGAAAGTAGGTATTATTTTGCGCAAGACGGGATGATGGTATCTTATAATCGGTTCGTCAATTTCTCGCAATTTACAGGTATGGAAGAAGAAAACGAGGACGGGCAAGAAACGCCAGCCGTTTACGTCGCGTACCCGCTCAATTATTTCTATTGCGAAACGGACAAGGGGACGATTAACGACCCTAACCTTTATCCTGCGGTAAAGAGCCCGTCTAAAAAGCATATTAACGATAGAATAGAAGGCCCGTACCATTATTTGTTAGACCAAAGATCGGTACCCGCCGATTGGCTTGCTTTCGTCAACGACAAGGGCTTTGGGATAGGGTTCTGTATGCCCGGGGCAGACATGTATAGAGCTTCCCGTGGTTGGACGTCTATTCAATATTCCTTAGACGTAAATCACCACTATTACCAGAAAATCCACGGGGTTTTGGATGGGAAGTACGTCCCCAGCGCGTTTGCCGACAACTATAACTATATGTGCCCGGTAACGAATATGCGTATGCTCGATTTTATTCCCATCGAGTACGAATACGCCGTTTACGTAGGCACGACGGCGGAAATGAGACAACAGTTTGACGCGTTGCGTACGGCAGGATTTTTGGAAAATGAAAACCTGCACGCTTGGGATTAAAATTGTAAGATTCCGTTGCGTGGTGGTGGGGGCTGAAAGTATACGAGATTGCCACGCTACGCTCGCAACGACGAGGCGCAAAGCGGCGAAGTAACTTCAAAAAAGAAAGATTTTTCCAAAAAAATAGGTAAAAATTTTAAAAATTTTCAAGAATTTTGTAAAAAAATTTTCAAAACCCCCTTGACAAGGTGAAAATTATGTGATATTATAATGACACTAAATATTTTTGGAGGTTTCTCATTATGAAGAAATTACTTGTTTGTGTTTTGGCGCTCAGCGCTCTTTTCGCTTTCGCAGCTTGTAAAGATGGTAAGTGCGACGATTGCGGTACGGATCAGAACGTAGAATACTGCGACGGTTCCGACGAATACATGGGTCTTGAAGGCGAATATTGCCCTACGTGTGCAGCAAAAGCACTCCTTGGCGATCTTGGCGACCTTATGTAATTAAAACACAAATTTAACAAAAAGACGCAACGAAAGTTGCGTCTTCTTTGTTTTTATAATATTGTTTTAATCTCCACCGCAATTCCGAATTCCGAATTCCGAATTTCGAATTCTCCTATGCATTTTGCGGTTTAACACACTCTCCGCTGGTCGCGCTTTGAAAAATCACGAAAAAGCCTTTGTTTTCAAACGCGGAAAGGGGAACGAAAGTACACACGCTTTTAATTTCTTTCGGCGGACAATCGGGGTTGTCGGCGGCGAGGGCGTAACAAATATATCTCGCCTTTCCATCTTCGTATAAAACGCCCACCAAATATTGCGGATTGGTTTCCGTGCCCTTGATCCGCACCCACTCGCTGGAAGAAAACGCGCCGCAAAGGCTCGTGTCTTTTGGGTACGTGGAAAAGAGTTCGTCGATTTCTCCTTTTACGGACAAATAGTATCCGTCGGGGTCTTTTTCAAACGGTTGGAGTAGGCTTTCAGCATTTCCATTTTTCGAAGATATTGTCCTTTTTTTCTCGTCTTTGCTTTCAGTTCGGCTTTCAGCTTGTGCATTTTCGACAGTTTCTGCAAGCTGCTGATATTCATGTTCTTTCTCCTCGTAATAATTTTCGTCCGCCAAGCTATCGTCCTCGTAAAGGGCGGGGGTTACGTCCTGTGCGGGCGATTTTTTATGGGGGACTTCGCTTTCGGCAATTTCCGTGCGAATCCCGCTTTTTTTTGGAAAGACGGGGGGCAGGGCAGCGTTTAAGATTGCCTTCCAGTCGTATGCGCCGTTGCCGTTGATTCCGTAGGCGATGGGCACGACGTCGGTTTTCACGTGGCAAATGACGGCGCAAAACCCGCCTGAAATATCGAGGTCGGACAAAATATTAAACGTACTTTTTCCCCTAAGGCACAGCATTTCCGTCTTGCCCTTTCCGTCGGACAAAAGACAGTAATATTCTCCTAAAATGAGGGGCGCAAAATTGATAATAGAAACCTCGATTGCGAGGTTTTTTCCGTACTGTTCGGCTTTGATAAGCCCCGAAAGGGCTTTGCCGTCCCCGGAAAACCCCTGCTTAATTTGCCGTAAAATGCACATTTTTTTGACGTAATTCATACTAGATACCCGTAAAATAGATTGTGTAACAACAGTATACTTAAAAAAAATCCGCAAAGTCTGTCGAGTTTTTGAAAAAGAGGGGAGATTTTGCGGAAAAAATCCGTGAAAAAACAAAGAAAATTTTGTCAATAGATTGACCCGCGCCCCTTTTTGGCGTATAATAGAGGTATGATTAAAAAACCGCAGACCAAAGGCGAGTGGTTTCGCCTAATTTTACAAATTCTTTTGTCGATTGCCTGCGTTTTGATGTTGGTATTTATTTTTTCCAACTCCCTAAAATCGGCGTCGCAATCGATAGAACAAAGCTCGCATACCGTACAAGCGGTGCAAGATTTCGTGGCGGTATTCGACCCCGATTCGCCCATCGTAACGGCGACGGGGGAAGCGTACGAACTATTACACGAAATCGTCCGCACAGTGGCGCATTTTGCCGAATTTGCGCTGATGGGATCGCTGTTTGGATGGTGTTTGCTTTCATACACGACAAGGAAAAAACGTTTGCTTATTCCGTTGGGCGGCGTGCTTATCGTTCCCCTTATCGACGAGTGTTTACAACTCTTTTCCGACGGCAGAGGGATGCAGGGTTTTGATATCCTGCTTGATATCGGCGGGGGAGTCATCGGGCTCGCCTTTGCGATAGCCACCGTTTGGTTGGGGGTTTGGTTGCATAGACGTCGCGTACAAAAGAGAGAAAAAGGAGCGTAATTATGGGAAAAGATAGCTTAGAAATTGCGTTGATCAAATACAATAAAAAGACGTGGAGCAAAAGCGCGTTGCTTGGCGCAATTATCGGTTTGGCGGTGATCGTGCCGGGGATTAGCGGTTCGACGGTGGCGATTATTTTCAAGCTTTACGACCAGTTTTTATACGCGATCGGCAATCTTTTCAAGGCGTTTAAGCGTTGCTTTTTATTTTTATTGCCGATAGGGCTTGGGGTCGTTTTCGGATTCTTACTCGGCTTGTTCGGGGTGAAAAGACTGCTCGAAATCGATATGTTCGCCGTGGTTTGCCTATTTGCGGGCTTAATGTGCGGTGCGTTCCCTGCGGTGAAAGACGAAATCAAAGGGATGAAATGGAATAAAAAGCGCGTCGGTTTGTTTTTATTGGGGATTGCGATTCCCGTTGCGCTGGGTTGCGTTTCGGCAATCAGCACGATAAAAGGCGGCTTGGAGGCAAGCGGGAACAACGTTTTCAACGAAGTAAAAACGTGGCAGGTGTTGCTCGCTGTCGTGATCGGGTTTGCGGTCGGCGTTACGCAGGTCGTACCCGGGCTTAGCGCAAGCGCGCTGCTTATGAGCGTGGGCTGGTATAACAGTTTGATGGAAAGCGTCAGCTTAACCTACGTAAAGGCAAACCCCTCGGTATTGCTGGTATACGGCGGTTTGGGCGTTGGGTTCTTGCTCGGCTTGTTCGTCTTTTCTAAATTGCTTACCTTTATTTTTGGGAAATCCCGTTTAACGGCGTATACGATGATCGTAGGACTGTCGCTTGGCTCGATTTTGTCCATGCTTTGCAACGGCGATATCGTCGGCGTGTACATGGATTGGTTTGTCGGCGGTGCGACTACGGGAGAAATTGCGCTTTCCGTCTGTTTGGGGGTTGCGTTGTTCGCTGTCGGCGGCGTCATCTCGTACCTGCTGGTGCGCTTTGAGCGGAAAAAGGGCGTGAATACGGAGATAACGGAAACGAAAATAGAGGACCCTGCGTTAAAAACAAGCGTGGAAGAAAAATAAAAAACGAACGGCGTGCCTCTTGGCGGCGCCGTTTTTGATAAGGAATTATGTGGGCATTGAAAGAAAAAATCAACGGGCTTTTAAAAAAGCTTTGGATAAAAACGGAGCCGTACGGATTTACCTGCGACAACTGCGGAAGGGAGTTATTTGACTATCCTGCCTCGCGGCTTTGTAAAAATTGCGAGTCGAGCTTGCGGTTCGTGGGCGGCAAGGTCTGTGAAAAGTGTGGCAGAGAAACGCGTGGGGACGGAGTTTGCGCAACTTGCAAACAAGAACTGCCTACCTTTACGCGCGCTTTTGCGCCTCTCGTCTACGTCGGGGACACCGCCCTGCTTATCAACCGTATGAAAACCCAAAATCCCCGCATGGCGTTGTATTTGGGTGAAAAAATGGCGGATACGTTCTGTCTTGCACAGCAACCAAAATCCGTCTTGCTCTTATTCGTTCCGTCCTCGCCCGCGCGGATAAAAGAGCGAGGCTATAACCCCTCCGAGCTGTTGGCGCGGTCGGTGGAAAAGCGTTTAAAAGGGCACGGGATAGAGGTGGAAACGGACGGCGAAACCTTGTTAAAAAGAAAGGAAACGCCGCTGCAAAAGCATATGAACCGCGACGAGCGTATGGAAAACCTGCAAGGCGCGTTTCACTTGCACAAGCGTAAAATTTGTAAGGACAAAACGGTACTTTTGGTGGACGATATCATGACCACGGGCGCGACGGCGGGCGAGTGCGCTCGGCTGATAAGAAACGCGGGCGCAAACGAGGTGTTCGTTTTGGTGGCGGCGGCGTTGCCTGAACGAGGCTAAATATTAGGTAAAACGTCGGGCTTCGACGTAGAAATTCCAGCGCTTTGCGCTCATCTTTTCAATACGGGCGTAATCGGATGCGGTGTGCAGGATATAATCGTTGCCAAGATAGACAGCAACGTGTCCTATCCGCTCGACGCCCGTTTTATATTGCCTTTCCTCGTTCGTAAAATAGATACAATCCCCCCGTTGCAGTTTTGATTTCGGTACGTATTCGCCTTGCTTTACTTGCGTGCGCGTGGTTACTTGTAACAGCTCGCCTGCACCTTGGTAAAAGATATACTGCACGAGTGAGGAACAGTCGAACTTTTGCGCGGAAAATCCGCCCAGCAAGTTTCCCTTGCCGTCGTGGAAGCGTACCGCGCCGTATACGTATGGTACGCCGATCAGTTTATACCCTTCCTCTAACACGTCTTCGACGGTTTCGTTGCCCGTCTTTTCTAAAGTAAATACACTGGCGTACGAGGCGTGGATATAGGCGGTTTTTCCTCTGTAATAGGTTTTATACCAATCCCCCGTTTTTCCGATGATTGCGTACATGGTGCCCTTTTCGGCACTGCCAACGACGGTGTAATCCGTGCCTGCCCCTGCGCGGATATTGACGGAACTTCCCGTGCAACGTATGTACTGCTGGGTTTGGATTTGCGGCAAAATTGGCTCTTGCGGGGCTTGGGGCTCTTGCGGTTTTTGCGGTTTTTGCGGTTCGCTCGGCGGTGTAGAAACGATTGGCGGCGCGCTCGGCGTTTCGGGTACGCTTGGCAAAGTTTCTTCTTGCGAGGGCGGGGTGGAGGATAGGTTTTGCGTAGGGTCTTTACAGGCGGACAGCGTGATAACGCTGCCAAACAGCGCCGCCGTCAGTAAAAGGTTTGCAATCGTTTTCTTTTTCATATTCTTTCTCCTTAATCTTCCGCGAAAGGGCGGAATTTTTTTTGATTGTAACAGAAAAAGAAAAGCTCGGTCAATAGGAGAAAAAAGGAAGAAAAGAGAGGGAAAGGAAAGGCGAGGAATTTTTGGAAGAATCGGCAGGCGGATTTGGATAAAAACCCCGAAACTGGCAAGATTTTACGAAAAAGCGAGCCTATGAAACTTGAAAAAAATTTTTCCGTATGCTATAATAAAAAAGAGAATAAGGAGTACGACGATGCAAAAACTGTTGACCGATATGCATACCCATTCGACCTTTTCGCACGACGGCAGGGACGATTTGAAGACGATGCTCGATTGCGCGGTGCAAAAGGGGATTGCCTTTTACGGAGTTAGCGAACATTTTGATTACGATTACGATTTGTCGAAAATGACGGCGGAGCAGCGCGCAAGGCTTTGTAACACGGACGAGGAAGAATATTTCCACGCCGCGCGCCATATCCAGGAGGCGTACGAGGGGGTAATCAACGTCGCTATTGGGGCGGAGTTTGGGTACTCCGAGGATAAAAACGTGCAGGGCAGGTATTTATCGACGCAGGAAAAGTACCGTCCTGATTTCGTTATCAACAGCGTGCACGGCGACGGCGGGGTCGATTTTGCCTATTCGACGATAACGGAGGATAAAGCCACGGTCTACAAAAACTATTTGCGGCTTGTTCGCCGCAGTTTGGACGCGCCGTACGAGTACGATATCGTGGGGCATATCGGTTACGTAGCGAGATACGTGCCGTTTGCCGATCGTAGCTTTTCCTTGGAAGAATTCGGCGAGGAGTTGGACGATATTTTAAAAACCATCGTGCAAAAGGGGAAGATTTTAGAGGTGAATTCTTCCAGTAAGAATTTGGAAAACCGCACGATTCCCTGTAAGGAAATTATCGAGCGCTATTACGAGCTCGGCGGGCGGAAAATTTCGTTTGGCTCGGACGCGCATTTTACCGAACGGATTTTAGAAAAGCGGGAAGAAGTCGTGGAAACGTTAAAGGAAATCGGGTTTACCGAGATTACCGTGCCCTTCCGCGGCGAACACATTAAAATTCCCTTATAAGGAGGCAGCCGTGTCAGAACTGGATATTTTAAAATTGTTACAAGCCTGCGGCGAAGAAACGGAGCTTGGCGATTTTACCCCCGAGGAATTGCAAGAATTGTTAGACAGAATGCAATCGGACGAAGCGCCTTTGACCCCCGCCGCATTCAAAGAAAAGTATTTCGCCTACTACGACGACGTGAAGGATAAGTCTTTAAAAAAACAAGACTGGTAAAGAAGGGACGGCTTATATACGTCGCAATACGTCGTCAAACTTTACGTTTTGCCTCGTTACGTACGCCAATGTACGCGCCTCGGCAAAGCCGCAGTTTTCCT
>JAZUCW010000019.1:0-18829 GCA_045639305.1 Candidatus Scatosoma sp. | reverse complement strand
AATATTCCGTTCGTTGCGTTGCAAGGAAAATTTGACGAAGCGGCGGCAAAGCACGGCGCGGTACATTATCTGTATGACGGCGTGCATCCTGACGTTGCTGGCGGTAAATTGATTGCAGAAGAATGGTTGAAGATTTTTCGTAAAGGAATAGATAGTTATGCCTTTTCATAATGCAAAGTGGATTTGGGTGGAGGAGGACTCTAAACCGGATACCTACGGTGAATTTTATAGTGAGTTTTCTTGGATGGAGGGCGAGGTGGATTGCCTTCTTTCTTGCGACGGGGATTATACGCTGTATATCAACGGCCAATACGTTGCAAGCAATCAATACGGCGATTACGAATGGTACAAGGCGTACGACGTTTTGGATATTACCCCCTATTTGCAAAAGGGAAAGAACAAGCTTTCCTTGCTCGTTTGGCATTTGGGCAAAGATACGCAGAGGTATATCAAAGCCAAAGCGGGGATTATTTTTGAGTTGCAAAGTAAGGGAAAAACTTTGCTTTCTAGCGACGAACGCACCCTTGCGAGATATAGCAAAACCTACAAGCAAGGACTTCAAAAATCGATAACGCCGCAGCTTGGATTTAGCTTTTCTTACGACGCGGACAAGGAAGACGATTGGCGGTTTTTCGGAAAGGGGTTTGAAAACGCTGTTTGCGTGGACAAGCACTGTTCGCTTATAAAGCGGCCAACAAAGAAACTGCAATCGCTTGAACGCGTACCTGGTAGGGTTATTTTTTCTGAAAAGAATCATTACGTGATAGATTTTGGCAGAGAAATCGTGGGGTGGATTTCCCTTGCATTTTCGTCAAAGAGCGCGCAGGAGCTTCGCGTGGACTGGGGCGAGGATTTGCAAAACGGGCACGTGAGAAGAATAATCGAATACCGCACGTTTAGTTTTTGGTATACGGCAAAAGCGGGGAAAAACGAGTACGTAAATTATATGCTTCGTTTTGGGTGTCGGTATTTAGAGATTTATAGTAAAGCGCCGATTTGTATTGACGAGATTGCGATTATCCCCCAAGGGTATCCCGTGCAAGAAAAACGGGTTCAATTAAGCAACGAATTGGAACAAAAGATATACGACAACTGCGTAAACACGTTGAAGCTTTGCATGATGGAGCATTACGTTGATACGCCGTGGAGAGAGCAGTGTTTGTACGTGTACGATTCGCGCAATCAGGCGCTGTGCGGATATAAGGCTTTCGAGGGTGGCAATACAGAGTACGTGCGCGCCAATTTAAAATTGATTGCGCAGGATAGGCGAGACGACGGACTGCTTGCAATTTGTTCTCCTTGCGGTATGGATTTAACGATACCATCTTTTTCGCTGTATTATTTTTTACAAGTCAACGAATACCTTCGCTATACGGGGGATATTTCCTTGGCGGAAGAAGTGTACGACAAGTTGATTTCCGTCTTGCAGGCGTTTATCGAGGATAGGAAAGAGGGGTTGCTGTTAAAATTCGAGGGAGAAAACCATTGGAATTTTTACGATTGGTCGCCCTATTTAGACGGCGAATTGCACGGCAGTGAAGACGCCGTGCCCGATTTGATGATTAATTTGCTCTTTATTTTCGCCTTGCAAAACTTGCGGGAGATTGACGAAAAATTAGGAAGAGAGTTTGCCTACACCGCCTTATTGGAAGAAAGTAAACGCCGAACGAGAGAAGTCTTCTTTTGTCATAACGAGGGCTTGTATGCTATGACGATAGATGGTAAAGGGTTTACGGCTTTGGGAAATGCCTTGGCGATTCTTACTGGGTTGGTTTCGAAAGAGGAAAGCGAATACATTTGCGAAAAAATTGCGCGTGGCGAGTTAATCGATTGTTCGTTGAGTATGAAGACTTTCAAATATGATGCCTTGTACGCAGTAAATAAAGAAAAATGGCGTGGGCATGTACGCGATGAAATCCGAAAAGACTATGGAGAAATGGTCAGTATGGGAGATACCGTTTGGGAGACGGGGGACGGCGCGGCGGCGTTTGACGGCGCGGGAAGTCTTTGTCACGGTTGGAGCGCGATTCCTATTTTATATTTAGATTAGAAGTGAAAAGGGCGAATATATCCGTCCTTTTTATTTTTACAAGATATGGGCAGGGTTGCTTGCAGGGATTTTCATAATTCTATTTATTGTTGTCAAAAATTATTCTTTTGAGCACATAAGCTTGACAGAGAACTTTTCAAAGGATATAATAGAACCATCAATGGTAAAAGCAAGGAGAAAATTATGGGAATACTCAAAAGAATCGGTATATTTGCCTTAACCGCATGCTGTGTGGTCGGTGGATTTAGTGCATGCAAAGAGGAGGAAACGGCTGTGGAAGAGAAGATTGTTGCGGTGTCGCCCAGAGAAGGAAAAATCGTGGTAATCGCCAACAGGGACGTGGAAGAATTTGCCTCCAGCTATGAGGCGGGATACAACCTTGCCGAGCCTTATTACGGCAAAGGCGATCATTATTTTATGCGGACGCTTACCCTCGAATGGGAGGCAAAAAATCCCGCGGACGAATACGAGGTTTCTCTTTCCGAAAATGCGAATATGTCTGAAAAGACGGTGTACGTAACCCAGGAAGAAAGCCTTGAACTGTCCGATTTGTTTGTCAATACGACCTATTATTGGCAGGTTAAGGGCGGAGAAGACGTTTCGAAAGTATTCTCCTTTAAGACGGCGAATACGCCGCGCACGATTAAGGTAGACGGCGTTTCCAATACCCGCGATATCGGCGGAAAAGAGACCGAGGACGGGCGTATGATTCGTCAGGGCATGGTATACCGCGGCGGAAAACTGGACAATATCACACCCACGGGGATTGAGGCGTTTACGAAGACCTATAAAATCAAAACCGATCTCGATTTGAGAAAGGAGGGCGAAGGGATGCAAGGCAGCTCGCCCGCAGGGGAAGAAATTGGCTATTACAACTATTCCTGCCCCTATTATACGGGCGGTAAAGTCGGTATCGATTGCGAAGATAACTACGAAAATCTTGCGGCGGCAATGCGTATTTTTGCCAACGCGGATAATTATCCCGTGTACATACATTGTTCTATCGGTAGAGACAGAACTTCGATGGTGGCGATGTTGCTGCTTGGGGTTTGCGGCGTATCGATAAACGATATTTCCCTCGATTACGAAATGTCCTTCTTTTCGGAAAGCGGTTGCTTGGACGGTGCGTCTGTGGAGCAAATGACGAGGAATTTATCCACGACGATGTCCTATCTTTTCCGTAACAGCGAAACGACGGGAACCTTTAAAAACGCCTGCGAAGCGTATCTTTTACAGATTGGTTTAACGCAGAGCGAAATTGACGCGATTCGCCAAAATATGATAAAATAAGGCAGGCAGGTACGAGATGAAAGCCCCCTCACCAATCGGTGAGGGGGCTGTTTTTTAAGTACTGCGATTTAGAACAAATCAATCAACCAAGCCAAGAAATTGGCGGGAACGGTAATTGCCGTGCCGAGAGCAAGCGCGCAGGCAACAATACCAAGAACGAGGGTTGCCACGGGCAGGGGTTGCCCTGCTTTTTTCTGGCGTACGGCAAGCATAATTGAATGGATGCCCATAATCGTCGCGGGTACGCAAAAGACGACAGCCGCCGCGAGGAATAAAAGTCCGAGGATTGCGCCAAACCAACCGCTGTATAATAATACTACGGAAACGGCGGCAACGATTTGTGCGATTCCCGCTGCGATGGCGCCGGTCAGCGCAGGCTTAAAGCCTTCCATACGGGGATTGTATTCCGCCGCAGGCGCAGCTTGTTCGTTTTCGACTGCGTTCGTTTTACATTCGTTGCAAACGTCTGCCTCGTAATCGAGTTCTTTTCCACAATGTTTACAGGTCATAATTGCCTCCTTATAAAATGTATTTTTTTCGTCAAAGCTTTTCGCAAGGCACGAAAATAAGTTTTTGCTTGGCAAGGTCGGGGGAGCAAACGGACAGTAGGTACTTTTCGCCCGCAATTTCGATTTCTTGCGTTTCGACTTGTTCGTTTGCTGTTTCGATACGGTCGGGATGAAAAACGGGCTGGTTTAAACTTTTAAACACGCTTTCCTTTTGCGTCCATTTCTCCAAGAGATAACGGTTTTTCTCTTCGATAGGTAAAGCGGAAAACTCGTCGTTTTCTTTCGCTGTTAAAATTTTATTTTCTACGCCCGATTTTACGGGTTCTATCCGTTCGATATCCACGCCCAAGGCTTTGCGGGAGAGTGCGACGACGACGGCGTTGCCGCTATGAGAAAGGGAAAAGGCGAAGTCCGAACATTCCCACTTCCCGTTTTTGTTTTTCGTAACCGATAGTTTCTTCAGCTTTTTTCCAAACGTCCGTTCCAAGGCGTATTCGAGCAGTTTCCAAGCGTAATATTTTTCCCGCCGTACCTTTTCCGAGCCGCACGCGTTGATTTCCGCGTCCCGCGCAGGGGGATAGACGGTTTTTATCTTGCCCTCTTTGGGAATCTCGCTGACGTAGATATCCAAAAGCGGCAGGCTTTGAAACAGGCTGCGCACGCTTTCCGTTTGCGAGCAGTATTTTTCGCCAAGGTAACACTCGTAGGCGAAGTGTTCGCAGTTGTTATACAAAATATGATAACCCGTTTCGCCGATTCGGCTGCGTGCAAAGGAAAGGATTTCCTCGATCTTGCGTTTCTTTTTTAACTCTTTTTTATTAGGTACGCCGACCTCTAAAAAGCTTCCGTTTAGAAATTCTTCGATAGTGGATACGCATACCGCTACGTCCTTTGCCGCCAGATTGGGGCGAGCGGTGGGGGCTAAACCGAATTGAATCACTTCGTCGTCCGACGCATAAATACCGTAATGGTAGAACTGCCCAAAAGACATGCGTATAATGTCCCCGCAAACGGGGTCTTTTAATTCCCAGTTCATTCTTCGTTGACTTTTTTCTCGATATAGTCGAGGACGTTGGAAACCGTTTTAAAATCGCCAAAGCCTACGTCGTCGAAACGAATAGAGAAAAATTCTTCTATCGCGATTACGATAAATAAAATCCCAACCGAATTCAAACCTAAATCGTCGGTCAAAACCGAGTCTTCCTTGCATTTTTCGGCAATCGCGGGATCACCCGTCGCCGTAGTGATTACTTCTTTTAATTTATCTGCAATTTCCGTTCTTGTCATCGCCATTTTTTTATTCTCTCTTGCCTTTATTTTCACAGTACGTTTGGTAATACTGCATCAGTTCGTTTTCTTTTTGCTGTAAATACTCGCTGGCTTTTTGTAAATCGACGAGGGTGGGATTTTCGCCGTAAAGCGCTTTCAAATCGATTTTATCGCCAAGCACCACGACTTGTCGGTTGTACCAATGCTTTCTTTTGACGATGTACACGGGGACAATCGGGGCGTTTCCCTTCACCGCCATCATCGCCGCGCCCCATTTAAAGGTCAAAACGGGCTTCGTTTCGTCGCGGTTGACTTTGCCTTCGGGAAAGATGGAAATCGCGCCGCCGTCTTGCAGTCCGTCGCAGACTTCGTGCATCGATTGCATACTGAAATTCTCCCTATCGACGGGGATACAATGAATGTGGCGGAAAAACCACGCGCTCAGTTTCGTGCCGTACAGTTCTTTGGTTGCCAAAAACCGCACCCGTCTTCTCCAAAACAGGCAGTTGATAATAATCGGGTCTGAAAAGGTAACGTGATTGGAGGAGATTAGCGCCGACCCTTTGATTTTTTCCGGTTTCGTATTGCCGACGTAAATTTTCTTCAATCGGAAAAACAACAACACGGGAATCGCGCCTGTAATTTTCACAAAATCGAAGAGGAAATACCGTCTACGCTTTTTTTTCTTGTTTTCTTTCGAGCTCATATTGCAGTTCTATAATTTTATTCCGTAAATATTCGGTGATGGTTTTTACGTTTTCTTTTTCGCTTAAGGTTTTGTCGTACAGCGTTGCTACGTCGATGGGCTTGCCGATCATAACGCGGGTACGTTTTTTCGAAAAAAGTTTGCCGTTCGTAGCAATGGGAATAATCGGCGCGCCGCTTTGGAGCGCGAGATATACCGTACTGGGCTTAAAGGGCAGAGGGGAAGCCTCGCCTTTTCTTGGCAAGCGGGCTTCGGGATAGATCTCTACGACCCCGTTTTTGTCCAAAATTTTTCCGCAGTCTTCTAAAAAACGGAAATCGTTTGCGTTTCTATCCACCTTGATGCTACCCATCGAGCGCAGGAAGAAGGACATAAACGGGTTTTTCTCAAACATCAACTCCGCTACGACGCAACGGGGGTTTCGCCAAAAGAACACCATCATCATCGTGGCTACGTCCCATACCGAGGTGTGCAGAGGCGCGATAATCGCTTTGCCCCTTATTCTGCGGCTTTGCGCCCGTTTATCTTCATAATAAATTTTCGGTCTGCAAGCAATCCAAAAGGGCAAAACTCCCGTGAGTTTTACAAACCAATGAAAAATTGCTCGCCAAATCGCCCGCCACATTACGCCGCTGCCTTTTCTTCTTCCGCGTACAGCTTATTCACTTTGTTTTGCAACAACGCGAGGGAAAGGAAGTTGAGGGGTAAAATTGGTAAAATACAACCAAACAGAATATGGAGTACCTTTTTGCTCTTGCATTTCACGCCGCGCACGGTTGCCTCTGCGCAGAGTGCGCCGTCCAGTTTGCAGGCAAGGAAAAGGCCGAAGAAGGGCAGGAAAGAGGACAGCGCCCACAAGAGCGCGGGTTTCCCTTTGCCCGTCAAGGCTTTGATGGAACGAAGTAAGAACGCGTTCCAAATGAACCCGAAAAGACCGCCCGAAAGAACCCAAAGCCCAATTTGTACGAATCCGATTTCGCCTTTGTCTTCGTTTACCTTGTATTCGTCCAAGTCAAGTACGGACAAATCGATGGACGGGTCTTGTTCTTTTAATTCTTTCCCAACGAGCTGGGGCGTGTATTCTTTGGGCATTCTAAAAGCGAGAATTGCCCCTAAAATGCAGGCGATACAAACGATAAAGGGCACGAGCAAAGTGCCGAGGTTGAGAAGTTCGCCCTCTGCTACGCCCAAAGCGTTGGCGGCGTTTTCAGAGGTTTCCGCCCACGTCATACCGCCCGATTTGCTGATAAATACCATACGAATCAGACCGTAGATAAGCGAGCCGGAAAGTGCGCCGACAATCGAGGAGAATACGGCGTTTGCCGCGAAATACATTGCCGAGTGGTTCTTTTTCGTCAATTTTTCCTCCACACTGGAAATTTGCGCCGTAACGAGATAGGGCATCATAAAGAACGCGCCGATCGCCCAACTGCCGACCATACCGCCTACGCAGCCAATAATATATTTCGGCATATCGTTATCCCCCCAAATCAAGGAAGAACCGAAGAAGAAGGAGAGGATGGACACCGCAAAGGCAATTAAGCAGGTTTGATAGGTGAAACGGATACCCTTTTTCGCTTTGACTTTGTTAAAGAGGTACAACATAACAGGCACGGGCGCGAACGCGCACGTGTTAAGTATTGCCATTCCTACGCCGCTCATACCCATCCCGTCGCCGATTAGCGAGTTCATAGAGGCGAGGAACATTTGAAGCCCGAAGAAAGTGCAGCAATTCACCGCTTGCCAACGCATGAAGGGTTTGTTTTTCAAGGTAATACGCAAGCTTTCGAAAAGCTTTACCCGCTCGGGGGCTAAGCCCTCGTTTTCGGGATAGCCGTATTTTGCGCCCTCTTTAATAAGGAAGAGGGGGATAAGCATCGTCAACATCAACGGCAAAGAGAGGAAGACGAACGTGTCGATTTGGATTTTCAAAGATTCCAAAAGCAGGGGTACTAAGGCGTACACCAAGCAATAGGAAATGGTGTCGAAGAAGGATTTATACCCCGACACGCGCAGTCTTTGCGGTTCGTCCACGCAAGTAGTAGACAGGGAGCCGTAAAAGGCAATCAACGACATGGTATAGGTCGCGAAGAAAACGATCGACCAAAAGAAGGACCAAAGGGTATTGATAAGCTGCCCGTCCGCGCCGCCGATCGGCCACCAACACATGGCAAAGGACACGACCATCGGGATAAAGCAAACCGCAATCGCAGGACGGCGTCTGCCCCATTTCGTCGAGAGGGTGTCCGTGATATGCGCAAACGGAATATCGATGATACCGTCAAAGACCTTCGCCAAGGCGTAAAGAATAGGGAAGAGGGCGGGCAGGATAAAACAAGTACCGCCCAAAATTGCCTGATACCCCTCGTTTGCGCCGAGGTTGACGGGGTTGAGTGCGCCCATATAATACGCACCCAACAACACCATTAAAAAGTTGGGGCCAAAGCCCGAAAAGCCGAAGAGAAATTCTTTCCATTTAGAGTTCAGGGATTTAATCATTCGTACACCTGCCTAGTTCTTGCTTTGTTTTTTGGTGAGGGTTATCTTTTAGAAATATAGTCGCAGATTTCCCGTACGGTGGAGGGGGCTTGCCCTTCCTCGACGGAAAGATGGACGCCGTAGCGCGTTTGGATACGGTCGTTTAGCGCGAAGTAATCGAGACTGCTGCCGTCAAGGTCGCGGAAGAAGTTGGCGTCCACGCCTACCTCGTCGGGGGCCTTGTCCAAAACTTCGGCAACGTAGCCGCGTACCTCTAACTCTAACGCGGAAAGCAGTTCGTCAAGATGGTTTTGCATATCCTGCAAATCGATTAGGCGGAACTCGTCGTTTTTAAACCTTCTTGCAACCTTTTTGCGGCTGATTTTAAAATCTCCGCTATCCAATAACGAATTCGGGGTCAAATGGATTTTTCGAACGGTTGTTTCAAGGTTTGCCGTTTTCATTTTTTCCAATAGTCTCTCGTAAACGCTTTGCAGTTTTTCGGGGGAATAGCAATCCTTTACGTGGGCAAGCAGTACGGGCTGCCCGTCGCTTTCGAATAGGCACGCTTCTTCGACTCCTTCAATACGCAAAGCTTTTTCGGCTTGTACGGGGTTGAGGTTTTCCCCGTTCTCGCAAACGATCAAATCGTCGTGCCGACCGCCGACGTAGTAACGCTCGCCCTCGCTGTGGGCAAGGTCTTTCGTTTGGAACCACTCGTCGTAGTTGGTGAGGGTTTTGACGCCGCCTTGCCATATCGAATGGGCGCGGGTTTTGCCTTTCACTTCCAGTTCACCTTTCTCGTTGATACGGTATTGCGTATGGTTGAACGGTCTGCCGATAGAGCTGCTCTCCAAGACTTTTTTGTTATCGCTGATTTCCACCGAGGAGATCCCGATTTCCGTCATGCCGTAGCCGTTGGTGAGGTGATACCCGATTCCGTTGAAGAAAGACAGGGTTTCTTTTTGAATAAAACTACCGCCTGAAATAAGGAATTGCACGCTTTCCCCAAACAGACCTTGGCGGATTTCTTTAAACGCTTTACGGGCGAACCACGAGCCTAATTTTCCGTGTTTGTTGGAAAAAAGCAAGCCTTTTTCAAACTTCGCGAAAGTTTTTTCGCCGCGCAAGCGGATTTTTTTCAAGGCGGCTTTATATACCGAATCCCACACGAGGGGAACGGCGAAGATATGGGTGACGTTGTGCTTTTTGACGGTATTTAAAACGGTTTGCGCCTGCAAATCCTTGGGGAAAACGAAGGTGCGGGAGAAGAACCCGAACCAAATATAAACCGCAATAAAACCAAACACGTGATAAAAGGGCAATAAAACGAGCTGTTTTAATTCGCCGTTGTAATGGGCGGCAATTTTCGGACAGTGTTTTACGATAGAAACGCTGTCGGCGATCTGGTAAAAAAGGTTTTCGCCCGTGTAGACGCACAGCTTTACGTTTTCCGTCGTGCCCGAAGACATAAACACGATTTCGTTTTCCCACGCAGGGGTTTTTAAGGGGGACATTGCTTTCGTTCGTACGTTTTCCGAAAGCTCGTTCGTATAGATCGTTTTTACGGAAAACGCCTTTCCGTCGGAAAGGACTGCTTCCACGCCGTAGTCGGTTAAGATATCTTCTATCACCTTGTCGTTCAATCTAGAATTCATCAGCAAGGGTTTATAACCGCAAAGCAACAGTGCCCAAAGAATTTCAATCCATTCGAGACTGTTTGCCATATGCAGTCCGACCATACTACCCTTCGTTACTCCGTCTAAGGCAAGTTGAAGGTGGGGGGCAAGGGCGAGAATTTCCGCTTTACATTCGCCGTAGGTTATTTTCTTGACTTTATAACCGTCCGACGATTCCGCCATAATATTATGCGACTCGCGAAACATATACGCAAACAGCGTTTCAAAGGTTTTTTCTTCCTTTTCAAAATCCGCCAATTTTTGCGTAATATATTCGTCGATAGTCTTGTATCCGTCGATGTTCGTCAGCTTCATTTTACCAACCTTTTTACGGTTGCATAGAATATATTCTATGCAATAAATGTCGTATTTTGTTTATTATATCACACAATTATCAAAAACGCAAAAGATTGAAAGCAAAAAAAGAAAAAAAAGACGGCTCGAAAGCCGTTTTTTTGCGGCAGTATTTTTCAAAAAATCATGCCAAATTTTATTTCAACGCATACCTGCCCCCTTGTTTTTTGGGGGATTATAGGATTCTGCATAAAAAACAGCAAAAAACGACGGAGGCGAGGTAGGAAATAACCGAAATGAGCAGGGCAGAGGTCAGCCGTTTGCGCTTTAACCCTGCAAAATAGACGGCGCCGATATAAAATATCGTTTCGGACGAGCCGTAGGCAACGCAGGCGCAACGGGCGGGATAACTGTCCACGCCGTAGCGTTCTAAAATTTCCGACAGTACGGCAATCGAGCCGCTGCCCGAAAGGGGTTTCATCAAAACGAGGGGCGCAATTTCCTGCGGAATCCCCGTAAAAGAGAAAACGGGGGCAAGCCAATGGGTTATTTTTTCGCCCAAGCCGCTGATTTCCAAGAGCTTTGACAGCATCGTTACGGCGGCTATATAGGGGAACACGGACAAAATGAGGGGAATTGCACCCTTCACCCCTTCGGTAAACGAATCGTATACTTTTACTTTCTTTAAGAGGGCAAAGAGAAAGGTGAGAAGAAAAACGGCAGGAAAGAAAAAAGTCAAAATCGTCGTCATCTCGTACCTGCCCCCACCTTTTTAGCAATAAAATCGGGCGAAATCCTCGATTTTTCTCGTTTTTTAAATAAAAATACCCTCGTTAAAATTACGCCCAAGGCGGTGGAAAAGAGGGTGGCGAGGAAGGATGGCAATACGATGTCCGTAGGGTTGGCGCTGTGCATGGCAACGCGCACGGCGATCAGGGAAGTGGGGATAAGCTGCAACGAGGTGGCGTTTAAAACGAAAAACATGGCGGAGGAATACTCGGCGTTTTCCGTTTTGTCTAAAAGCTTTGCGGCTTTAATCCCGTACGGGGTTGCCGCCCCCGAGATGCCGAGCATATTGACGGATAGATTCATACACACCGCCGACAGTGATTCTTCGTCGTTTGTTTTCAGCAGTTTTTTTGCGGCGGGCTTTAACAGTTTGGACACGCCGCGCGCCACGCCGCAGTCCTCCCAAACCTTAATAAGCCCCATCCATACGGCGTAGGTGGCAAGTAGGGAAACGCAAAGGGTGGCGGCTCGGCTGGCGCCGTCCAGCATTGCGGGCAGAAAATTTTCGGGCGAGGTGCAAAGCAATAAAAAAGTACATACGGCAAAGATAGCGGAAAAAAGGGTGTTCATAGGGTTACTATATGCAGGATTTTAGGTATTTACGCCATAGTTACGCTAAATTTTACAGCATAAAAGGAACGCAAACAAACTGCGTTCCTTTTACGTGTGTGCCAACCGTGTGATAACGATAGATTTTGATTGTCGCAAACCTTACGAAAGTAGTTAGAGTATACCATTCCTGTTTAGGAATGTCAATCTATTTTATTCCTAAAATGGAATATAATAATAAAAAGAGGAGAAAATTTATGGAAATATTTGCAGAAAGGTTAAAAGAACTTCGCGTTGAGAAGGGATTATCCATTCAAGCATTAAGCAAAGAAATCAAAATCGGCGTAGCCTCGATTTGCCGCTGGGAAAATTGCCAAGCAGACGTAAAAGGAACGCAACTGGTTATTCTTGCCAAATATTTTGACGTTACGACGGATTATTTGCTTGGTTTAGAGGAGTAAAGAGCAACGAAACGACACCCGCAAGGGTGTTTTTTGTCGAAATCAGTTAAAACTATTGACATTATGGAAAATTATGTTATACTAATAGCGTGGCCCGCTGTTTACAGCCACTTAAAAAAAGAAAGGACTTCAAAGAAGTCTGCTAAATCAGCGCTTTGAGCTCTTGCAAAAGAAGCGTAGCGGAACAGAACCACGCGAAAGCGTGGTTGCACCACTCTTGAAGAGTAACGATTTCAGTGCAACTCTGAAACAAGGGAGCGAAACAAAAAAATTTACAGCATAAAAGGGGCGCGGAATTTTTTTCGCTCCCCTTTTACGTGTGTGCCAACCGTGCGATAACGATAGATTTTTAAATTAGAGTTGTCGCAAACTCTACGAGAGAGGTGTAGTGATAGTATATCATTTCAAATTAAAAAACGATTTAAATAGAACTATGATTCTAAAAACAAAAAAGTTTTTTAAGTCTTATTTGACTTATGAAATACTTTTCCTTTTTAAAAGTGTATACTATACCTATGAAATTTTCCACACGTTTAAAAGAACTTCGCATAGAGAGAAATATAACCCAAGCGACTTTGGCAAAAGAGATAGGGTATTCCCAGAGGGCTGTTTCAAAATGGGAGCTTGATAAAACGGAGCCGACGGCTTCCGCTCTGATTAAGTTGTCCGAATTTTTCGGGGAAACGGTACAGTATTTACTTGGTATAGAAGATTAAGAAAGCACCCGCAAGGGTGTTTTTGTTTATAAAGGCTGGCGGCGTGGGGATTGTTTCTCTTGCAAGGCGGTTATCCGAGCAGGATTTCAAAGCAAAGTACCCGTAAAACATTTTACTTTTAAAGTAAAATGCTGTATAATGGATAGGAAAAAGAGCAAAAAGGAGCAAGGGTATGGAAAAGAAACCTTATTACATTACGACGGCGATTGCGTATACCTCGGGCAAACCGCATATCGGCAATACGTACGAGGCGATTTTGGCGGACGCGATTGCGAGATTTAAGAGAAAAGAGGGTTACGACGTCTTTTTCCAAACGGGCACGGACGAGCACGGACAAAAAATTCAGGAAAAGGCGGAGGCTGCGGGCGTAACGCCGCAGGCGTACGTAGACAAAGTTGCGGGCGAGATTAAAACTATTTGGGACCTTGTGGGGACTTCGTACGACAAGTTTATGCGCACGACGGACGACGACCACGTAAAACAGGTCGCAAAAATCTTCAAAAAATTCTACGACCAAGGGGATATTTATAAAAGTTATTACGAGGGCATGTATTGTACGCCTTGCGAATCGTTCTGGACGGAAAGCCAGCTCGTAGACGGAAAATGCCCCGATTGCGGCAGAGATTGTAAGCCCGCAAGAGAGGAAGCGTATTTCTTTAAAATGGGCAAATACGCCGATAGACTGATCGAGCATATCAATACCCACCCCGAATTTATCCAACCCGTTTCCCGTAAAAACGAGATGATGAACAACTTCCTTTTAAAGGGGTTGCAGGATTTGTGCGTATCCCGTACTTCGTTTACTTGGGGCGTGCCCGTCGATTTTGACAACCGCCACGTCGTATACGTTTGGCTGGACGCTTTGACGAATTATATTACGGGGCTTGGGTTTGACGCGGATGGCAACCACGGGGCGCTGTATAAAAAGCATTGGCCCGCCGATTTGCATCTTATCGGCAAGGATATCTTGCGGTTCCATACCATTTATTGGCCCATTTTCTTGATGGCGCTCGGCGAACCTTTGCCCAAACAGATTTTCGGGCATCCTTGGCTTTTGCAAGGGGACGGAAAAATGAGCAAATCCAAGGGCAACGTTATTTACGCAGACGATTTGGCACGCCTTTTCGGCGTGGACGCGGTGCGTTATTTCGTACTCCACGAAATGCCCTTTGACAACGACGGGCAGATTACTTGGGAGCTGGTTTGCGAACGCTTCAATACCGAGCTTGCGAACGTCTTGGGTAACCTTGTCAGCCGTACGATTGCAATGATTGATAAATATTTTGGCGGCACGGTCGTAAACTCCTTGCCTGCAAACGAGGAAGATCCCGACGCAGAATTTAAGGCGACGGTAACGGGGATTGTGGAAAAGGTAAAGGCGAAAGCGGACGAGCTGCGTATTGCGGACGCGATTAGCGAAGTCTTTACGCTCTTCCGCCGCGCAAACAAATATATCGACGAAACGATGCCTTGGGCGCTTGCCAAGGACGAAAGCAAAAAATCCCGTCTTAACGACGTGCTTTACAACCTTGCCGAAGCGATTCAAATCGGCGCGTCCTTGCTCGATTCGTTTATGCCTGAAACCTCGGCAAAGATTTTCGCTGCCTACGGCGGAGAAAGCAGAAGTTTGGAAGACTGCGGCAAATTCGGCTTGCGCGAATCGGTAACGGTAACGGCGGTATCGCCCTTGTTTGCCCGTCTTGATTTTAAGACACTTGCGCCCGAAATCGAAAAAATCCGCGCGGAGCAAGCGGCGGCGTACGCCAAGGAACAGGCGCAACCTGCGCAACCTGCGCAACCCGCTGCACAAGAGAAGGAGGAAGAAAAAGTGCCTGAGATTACGTTTGACGATTTTGTAAAAGTACAGCTTCGCGTGGGCGAGATTATCGCTTGCGAGGCGGTGCCCAAATCGAATAAACTTTTGAAAGAAACGGTGAAATTCGGCGAGGAGACCCGTACGATTGTTTCGGGGATTGCAAAACATTACAAACCCGAAGAAATGGTTGGTAAAAAGGTCGTGTTCGTAACCAACCTTGCGCCTAGAAAAGTCTGCGGAATTCTTTCCGAAGGGATGATCATGGCGGCAGAAGACGAAAACGGCACGCTTGCCTTAATCGTGCCCGACAAAGACGTCGAAAGCGGCGCGTCGCTTGGTTGATATGGCGGCGTATATCGACGTACACTGTCATTTGACGGGGACGGACTACGATAGCATTGAAAAGGTGTTTGCCCGCGCCAAGGAAAACGGCGTAGAGAAAGTGATTTGTTCGGGGTTTGACCTGGACTCGTCCTACGTGGCGGCGGAGCTTGCGGAATTGTACGAGGAGATCTATTTTTGCGCAGGCTTTCATCCTAGCGAGCTTGGAAAATACCAAGAGGGCGATTTGGAACGGATAAAAACCCTTTGCCAACTGGAAAAATGCGTGGCGGTTGGGGAAATTGGGTTAGATTACCATTTTGAGGACAACCCTGAAAAGGAAGTACAAAAAGAATTTTTCGTGCGCCAGATGCGGCTTGCTGACGAGCTGGGATTGCCGGTGGTGTTGCACAGTCGAGACGCGGCGAAAGAGACGCTGGAAATTTTGCGGGCGAATAAGGGTCTTTTGAAAAAGGGCGGCTTGATGCACTGTTATTCGTATTCGTCGGAGATGACGAGTGATTTTTTAAAGCTCGGCTTGTATTTTTCCTTTGGCGGACCGTTGACTTTTAAAAACGCAAAAAAGGTGCAAGACAGCGTTCGACAAATACCTGCCCACCGAATTTTATCCGAAACGGACTCGCCTTATCTCACGCCTGCGCCCTATCGCGGGGTGTTTCCTAACGAACCTAAAAACGTAAAGCACGTCGTAAGAGAAATGGCGGCGCTTCGCAATGAAAACGAGGAGGAATTGAAAACACGGATTTTGCAAAACGCAAAAACGCTGTTTTTCAAATTAAGATAACCTATGGAAGAGAATAAAAACGTAGAACAATCGGGCGCAAACGGAGGCGGCGGGCGCAGAAGACGGCATCGCCATAGAGGGCATGGCGGCAATCCAAACGGTCAGCCCCGTCAGCCCCAGCAGAACGCGCAAAACGCGCAAAACGCGCAAACCCAAAATCAGAATCAGCAACAAAATAGAAATCAGAACCAACAGGGTCAGGGCAAGCAGAAAAATAAAAATCAGCAGCCCCAAAAGCAGCAAAACGGGCAATCCTCGCAAAAACAGAACGGCAACAAAAACAACGAGAAGAAGGACGAAAACCGCAAGGATACGTACGTGTATACCTTGGATGGAAATTTGTATATCAACTTGACGAATAAATGCTCGAACGGTTGCGATTTTTGTGTGCGGAACGAAAGATCAAGTTATTACGGAAACTACCTTTGGCTGAAAAACGGCGATCCCACGGTGGAAAAAGTCATTGGCGCGGCGAAAGGTTTTGGAGATTTGACCCGCTTTAAAGAAGTGGTTTTCTGTGGCTTTGGCGAGCCTACCTATAAAGTGGCGGAGATGGTTGCGCTTTGCGATTATTTCCATGAAAAGGGGTTGAAAACCCGTCTGAACACCAACGGACAGGGGAATCTTATCAACAAGCGGGATATCGTGCCCGAATTAAAAGGGAAAATTGATTTCGTCAATATTTCCTTAAATGCCTCCTGTGCGGAAAAGTATCAGCCGATTTGCCGTTCGCAGTTCGGCGAAAGCGGTTTTTCGGGCTTGATTGAGTTCGCAAAGCTTTGTAATAAAAACGGCGTGCCTTGTCGTTTTTCCATCGTCGATTGTATCGGGGAAGAGGAAGTCGAAGCGTGCAAGCGTTTAGCAGAAAGCGTGCGCGTGCCGTTGTACGTGCGGAAGTATATTACCGATTCGTAATTTAAAGGGGACGGCTTATATACGTCGCGTTTCAAAGGGACGGCTTATATACGTCGCAATACGTCGTCGAAGTTCCGTGCCCCTCAGTCACGTACGTCTATGTACGCTCTTGTCGGGGTACTCACTTCTCCTCGTCTTGCTCGTATCTAACCCGTTCCGTGTAACTACTCGGTCGTTTTAAATTCTACCACAATTCCGAATTCCGAATTCCGAATTCCGAATTCCGCACTCCGACGGAAGAATAGAAAAGACTGCCTGCAAGCTCAGCTTGCCAAGAGAGGTTTTTATGCAAGAACTCCGTACCGTGCTTGAAAAACACGGATTCCATTTCAAAAAACAATTTGGTCAAAACTTCATATCCGACACCAATCTTTTGCGCTCGATTGTCGAGGCTTCGGGGATTGATAAAACGACGACGGTCGTTGAAATCGGCTGTGGGGCAGGTACGCTCACGCGTGTGCTTGCTGAATCTGCAAAGCAGGTCTACGCCTTCGATATCGATAGAGATCTGCAACCCGTTTTGGCAGAAACGCTTGCGGGACTGGATAACGTAGAAGTAATTTTCCGCGATTTTAACAAACTCGATTTGAAAGAGTTTGAAAGGGAAATTGAAAACTACGTCGTCGTGGCGAATTTGCCTTATTATATCACGACCCCGCTCGTTACCAAGCTTTTGGAAGAAAGCGACAAAGTGCAGGGGCTTTCGATTATGGTGCAGGAAGAAGTCGCCGAACGTTTTTGCGCCAAAGAGAACACGCCCGAATATGGCTCGATTACGGCGGCAATCGCTTTAAAAGGGAATGCAAAAATTGTAAAACGGGTTTCCCGCAATCTATTTTATCCTCGCCCGAACGTCGATTCTGCCGTGGTAAAAATCGAATTTGAACGGGGCAGGGTTGAGGTGAAAAGCGAAACTTCCTATCGCCAAACGGTAAAATGCGCCTTTTTAAATCGGCGTAAAACCTTGGAGAATAATCTCGTTAATTATTTTAAATTAACCCGCGACCAAGCGAAAAGCGCGTTGGAAGAAGCGGGCGTGGAAGAAAAGGCGAGGGGCGAAACGCTGTCGCCGTGGGGGCTGGCAAAACTCGCCGATGTTTTATATTCCCACGGGTTTGTGAAATAAATAAGAAGAAAAATAAAAAATTCCCTAGGATTTATGGGATTTTTTTATTTTTCGAACTTTGCAAACAGTTTGAAAGTGTTCTTTTTAAGGCAATATCTACGAAAGATTGAAAAACGCTAAAAAAGGGGAATGCGTATGATAAATTTACACGAATTATTAAACATCAACGAAGAAGATTTCAGTAATTATAAAGTACATTTTGCAACAGGCTCTAACGATAAAAAAGCACCATATAATGCGTTTCTAATTGATGGCTTTAAGGAATGGCAAGAATGTCAAACCAACAAAAACTTTGGAAGAGAATATATTTTGTCGTTAATATACTACGATAAAGATATTTGGATGTTCGGTGGAATTTATAAAGTTTTACCTGTTAAACCGACTCCTATTGAGAGTGATACTGGTTGGAAAGGCTGGAAATACGAAACGGAATTAAATGATAAAGCAACTGACTATATCGGTAGAGCATTTTTTAGATTTAAGAAAGAGTTTCGTGCTTCATACCCAGTTTTGGAATTAGACCCTAAAAATGGCGAGCCGATTGCTAAAATGCCATTATCACACATTTTAGATAAGCGAGTTGCCCTTACTGATTTTTTGGGCTTTGACCAAGTAAATATTGATTATAAAACGTTAAAACATATTGTTTCTGACAACATTGTGTCTTGGAAATCTGCGTTATCAAATGTAAAAGGTATTTATTTGATTATAGATACGTTTTCGGGTAAACAATATGTTGGTAGTGCGTATGGTGATGAGTGTATTTGGCAACGTTGGTCAAACTATGCAAAAGACGGGCATGGTGGAAACGTTGAACTTAAAGAACTTTTAAAAGCAAATGGTGAAGAATATAAATATAATTTCAAATATTCAATTTTAGAAGTTTGCAATATGAATTTGGGTAACGAATACATAATTTCAAGAGAAATACATTGGAAAGAAGTTTTAATGACGAGAAAATTTGGATTGAATAAGAATTGAAAACCAAGAAACGTAAAACAATACAAAACCCCAAGCCCTTGTTAGGGCTTGGGGTTTTGTGGTGCCGCTGGCCGG
>JAZUCW010000018.1:0-2375 GCA_045639305.1 Candidatus Scatosoma sp. | reverse complement strand
CGGAGAATTTTTCCGATTACGGTTTGATGGTCTATTTCAAGTCGCCGAGTAGTTATACGGGCGAAGACGTCGTTGAATTCCATTGTCACGGCGGCGAAAATATCGCGCGCGGTATTTTGAAAAAGACCTTTTCCCTCGGTGCGAGAAGTGCGACGAGAGGGGAATTTACCAAGCGTGCTTTTTTAAACGGAAAACTTTCTCTTTCGTCAGCCGAAGGGGTTGCGGATATGATCAACGGCGAATCGGACGCCGAGGTGAAGGCGGGGTATCTTTTATACAGCGAAAAATTAACGGAGAAAGTCAAGGATTTACAGGCTCGTTTAAAAACCTTACTTGCGGGGATTGACGTTTCCGTGGATTATCCGGAAGAAGATATCGAAGAACAGCACGTCGTCGAATTGGCGCACGATTTAAAATTATTAAAGGACGAGCTTTCCACGCTTTTGGCTAGCTATGCCGTGGGCAAGAAAATCAAGTCGGGGGTTACCGTTGCGATTTGCGGCAAACCGAATACGGGAAAAAGTTCCCTTTTAAACAAGATTTTGGGGTATGAAAAAGCCATCGTTTCGGGGATTGCAGGAACGACCCGCGACGCGGTAGAAGGTTCCTTAGAAATCGAGGGAAGAAAGTTTAATCTTTACGATACCGCAGGGGTTCGCGAAAGCGAGGACGCCATTGAAAATATCGGGATTGAGCGTGCGGAAAGCATCGTTAAATCTTCCGACGTGGCGGTGTTCGTTTTCGATAAGGCGTGGGACGAAGAAGATCTTCGCGTGTTGGAACTCATTGCGCAAAAACCGCATATCAAAGTTTTTAATAAAGTAGATTTAAGCGCGAAAACAGACGAGAGTGCAGACGTATACACTTCCGCCGTTACGGGGGAGGGGATAGAAGAATTAAAAACGCTTTTGTACGAAAAGGGCTTTGGCGACCGTGGCGAGGATGCAGCCTTTCTCATTGAAGAGAGGCACTACGGCGCGTTGAAACGCGCGGAGGAAAGCTTGCAAAGAGCGATTGCCGCTTGTGCTTTTTCGCCGTTGGATCTGATAGGGATAGACGTAAAAGAAGCGTGGGACGCTTTGGGAGAAATTACGGGTGAAACGGCAACGGAAGCGATCATCGAGGAGATTTTTGCTAAGTTCTGCGTAGGAAAATAAGGGGGCTTTTATGTTAAAAGACAAGGGCAGATACGAGAATATGGTAAATTTGGATTTGTATAGGGTATTTTATACGGTTGCAAAATGCGGCAGTTTGACCCGTGCGGCAGAGGAGCTGTACATTTCCCAACCTGCCGTTTCGCAGTCTGTAAAACAATTAGAAAATCAATTGGGGATTACGCTGTTTAATCGTACGCATCGCGGTATGGAACTTTCGCAACAAGGTGGAAAACTGATTTTTGCGGAAGTAGAGCGTGCGTTGTCCCTTTTAAACGAGGCGCAAAGCCGTATCGCGCAAATGAAGATTAAAGCGACGGGAACGATTCGTATCGGCGCAAGCGATACGATTTTCGAATATTTCCTCGCTGATAAAATCGTGCAGTTTCACGAACGTTTTCCTGCGGTAAAAATCGAATTGATGGCGGATTTTACGCCCGATACCATTGAAAAATTAAAAGCAAATCGCTGTGACGTTGCGTTTGTTAATTTGCCTGTCGAAGTGGACGAGGAATTGGAATTAGAGGGGAATTTCATGCGCCTTAACGATATTTTTATCGTTGGGGAAAAATATAAAAAGCTTGCTGAAGAGGAATTGTCTTTTTCAAAATTGAAAAAATATCCTTTCGTCTTAATGGATAAAAATACGGTTTCTCACCGCTCGTTTGAGGCGTTTACCCGTACGCTGGGTGTGGATATTCATTCCTCTATCGAGGTTGGCAGTTGGGATTTGATGAAACGGTTGGTTGCGAGCGGTATGGGGATTGGCGTAATTCCTCGCGAATACGCAACTGCTGAATTGGAAAACGGTACGTTGTTCGAGTTAAAGACGGACCCCGTTCTGCCTGCCCGTTCGATTGGGATGCTGCTTCCCAAAGATAAACCCGTTTCGTATGCGTTACACTCTTTCTTGGATTATTTCCGTGAAGAGAATTGAATTTTAGAAGGTAAAAAGTAGGACTATTATATGGCAAAACCCAATCGTAATTTAAGAAATTTTTGTATTATTGCGCACATCGACCACGGTAAAAGTACTCTTGCCGATCGCCTTATCGAAAGAACGGGGCAGGTATCCAAACGGGATATGGAAGAACAGCTCCTTGACAGTATGGATATCGAGCGTGAACGCGGCATTACCATCAAACTCACCCCCGTCCGTATGTACTATACGGCAAGAAACGGGCAGGAATACGAATATAACCTCATTGATACGCCGGGGCA
>JAZUCW010000017.1:0-3143 GCA_045639305.1 Candidatus Scatosoma sp. | reverse complement strand
CGTTGCCTCAACCAAAAACCCGAGAATGGAAACATCCATTCTCGGGTTTTTTGATTTACGGCGTTGCAACGGGACTTGAGGGTGGGAGCCGTTTTGCGGAAGCAAAACGCTTTGCCTTACGAAACTTGGACAAGGGATAACTTGACGGCAAAGCCCGACGTTGATAACGTCGGGGCGGGGCGCGCCGCTAAAGGCGCAAGTCCCGTTGCCTCAACCAAAAATCGACAAGTTTCAACAGAGGCTTGTCGATTTTACTTTTTCACTTTTCACTAAAATTCTCTTGTCGATTTTTGGAAGTAATAAGTAATAGTGAATAGTGAAGAAGTAGGACGTTAGGTTCAAATCCCGTAAGCACTCCCCTAAAATATCTTTTTTATAGCCCTTACACAAAAAATGCAGGACGCCATCCTCAACGAGCCGTTTACGTATCTTTCGACGCACACGTTGGTTTTGAAGTAAAACTCCCGATTTTTTATTCCATTGCCTAGTAATTTGTATACAAAAACACGATTGCTTTTGTTTGCAATCGTGTTTTTGTTCTTTTTTTGACAGTTTGTTAATCTCGTTCAGGGTAGACAAATTTTTTCTTGTCGGCTTTGCAGACGCGTTGCGCGGCAAATTTCCCCGTGATTGCCGCAGGCGGCAATCCGCCGCAACGAAGCAACCATTGCCCTGATAAAAGAAAGTTTTTTAACCCCTTCACTACGCCTTTTTCCATTAACGGTTTTCCCGTCGAGGTTTGCACGAACCCTTGGAAAGAGCCGTGGCGAGAGTGAAGATACCGCTCGTACGTGCAGGGGGTAATCACGTCGATGACTTCGATTTTTCCTTTCAGTTGCGGGAGATATTCCTCGATAAAGGCAAGCATTTCTTCCCCAAAGGCTTTTTTTGCCTCGCGATAGCTTCCTTGCGTTTTTTGGGTTTTCCACCAAAAATACAGCTCGTCGTTGCCGCGGATGCTTGCTTGTAACACGCACGCGCCTTCGGGCGCTTTCATCGTCTTGTCGTAGGCGTAGTTGCGGATGGTAACGACCTCGTATTCCTGATCGAGGAGGAAGGGTGTAGGCTTGTCTACGTGGATGGAAAGTGGAAGGGCAGAGACGTCTTCACTGCATTTAAAAACGACCGTTGAGAAGGTGTAAATCGGGTAGTTTTTTATATCCGCTAGGCGTGTATCTAACTTTTTCACCTCGTACCTGCCCCGCAGTAATTGTTTTAAAGCGTGTTCTACGGGGGTGGAGGAGATTACCCAATCGGCAGGGAGAAACTCGCCGTTTTTTAATCGAACGCCGTTTGCGTATTCTCCCTCGATACAAACCTCGTCTGCCTCAGCGTTCAAGCGGAGTTTACCGCCAAGATCGAGATAGCGTTTTTCTACCCGTTGCATTAGGGGCAGAGAACCGCCGATGGGGATCCCGCCGTTCTTGCCGGTTACGTGCGCCAGCATGTACAAAAGTCCCATGAAATTATATTTAGGCGCCATATAATTTTCGATACATTCGCGCAGTTCTTTATTTTTAAACCGTTTTGCGTAATCGGCACAGGAAAGCTTTGAGGTTTTCGTCAGCCAATAATAATCGCCCGCCATCGTCAAACCGATTTTTATCAGCTCGCCGAGGTTCATAATGTCCGCGGGCTTCGAGATAGGGGGTACGATGCGCTGAAACCGTTTAATGAGTCGGCAAAAACGTTTTATTTGCTTTTCATCTTCGGGGGAAAACGCCAATAATTCCGCTTGCAGTTTTTCCAAATCTGCCCAGATTGTCAGCGATTTTCCGTTGCCGAAATCAAAATGGGCAAAGTCGTTTTGGAAGAAAATTTCCGTGTCCTTTTCAAGGGCGTGGATATCCCGCCACAAGGCGTATTCCGCCATTTTGGGGTTGACCCCCGTCAGCCAATGAATACATCCGTCGATATAGCAACCCTTACGCTCCCAACCGATACACGCGCCGCCAGCGACTGCGTTCTTTTCTATGATTTCGGTGTCGTAACCGTTGGCTTGCAGATAGATCCCCGTCGTAAAGCCTGACAGTCCGCCGCCGATAATAATAACCTTCTTTCTCATGAACGTGCTCCAAAACCTTTTCAAATTGGTTTTTGTCAATAAAATTAACGATATTATAGCATACGGGGAGAAAAAAGGAAAGTGTTTGAAGAAGGATTTAGGAAAAATTAATCGTGTCGAAAAATAGCTTGAAATTTGACACACAAACGAGAAAAATGGGGCTTGACTTTGTGCGTAGACATATAGTATAATACTCCCAAAGAGATGTGAAATAAAATACTCAAGTTGCTTTTGCATAAGGGGTCGCATCAAGTAAAAAAGGAGAAAGTCTATGTTTTTCGACGAAATTATCCACGGAACGCAATATTATCGTTCGCCTACGCCGCTTCCTGAAGAATGGGAAGGGGATATTTCCAATTTGGAAAATTTTAATCTCGACGCTATGCAAATTCGCATTAATTGGAGACAAAACGAACGGGTAGAAGGGGAATACGATTTTTCCGACGTTGACGAAGTGCTGCGCCTCGCGGAAAAATATAACCGTAAGGTTATTATAAAGTTCTTGTTAGAATGTGCGCCGCAATACGTCTTTGATAAATACGACGGGGCAAGAATCGGACCTAAGGGCGAGGTGTTCCGCGGCGGTTATCACGGCGCTTTTTACGGTGGTTGGAAACCCTGTTTTACCAACCCTTACGTCAAAGCGGCGGCGGAAAAATTCGTTGGCAAGGTCGTGGAAAGATACCACCATCACGATTCGATTATTCTTTGGAACGTTTGGAACGAGCCTCGTAATCGCCCCGTGGAAGAGTGCTTCTGTCCTCATTGCCGCGCGGGGTTTGGTAAATACTTAAAGGAAAAATATCATACCATCGAGGCGCTCAACGCTCGCTACGGTGCTACGGAAGAAAGCTTTGAAACGGTCAATCTTCCCGCAATGCCGCACGGGTATTGGGATATTTTCGAGTTTAAAAAGTTCAAGGCGGGGCGCTGCATTTACGATAATTTGCGTTTCGTCTACGACAAAATAAGAGAATACGACAAGGTGCGCCCGATTATGTCGCACGTGGGCTTTACCTGCGGATTTCAGTTGGCGCTTTCCGATCTTTGCGACGATTTCACGGCGAAAAAAGCGGTT
>JAZUCW010000016.1:0-4005 GCA_045639305.1 Candidatus Scatosoma sp. | reverse complement strand
GTAACACACGGAAGCTATATTCAAGAAGGCTTAGTGATGTACGAAGAGCCTGAAATTCGTCTTGCGGAAGAGAAAGGTATTCGTTTTAAGGCAAGCGTAACGCCAGAACTCAAAAAGGAAGTGGAAAGGGATAAAAATAAGAGCTTTGGAATGGTAATCGCGCCGTTAGATTATTTCTTGCGCGTGGACGTGGAAAATAATGCGGAGGAAATGGACTGGATTTCGACGTTTGCGGACGAAAAAATGAGTGTATTAACGGTGGATAATTGCGCGGTAGTAACGCAATCCCAAGCAGACGGAACTCCGCTCGACTCCTTTATCCAAGGCAGCTTGACGAACGTATTGTATCAAAATACAAACCTTGAATTTTTGGCGATTGCCTACGTGAAAACCACGGACGGCACGAATGAAAGTTATAAGTACGCAAGCTATCCAGAAGGGCTTTCGTATAAAACGCAAGCGCGTTCTTTGGCGTATCTTGCGGCAGAGGCTTTGAACGATAAGGCGGTCAATTATACGCATTATTCTTCTGCGGACGTAACGTTTATGCAAGGTGTTATCAACAATTCGGTAGACCTTGCAAACGAGCTGGAAGAAGCAACGAACGACGGTAGCAGGTATGAGGTAACGCTTTCGGAAACGGAAAAAACCTTGCAACTTGGTAAGCAATTCACGTTAAAAGCGGAGATGGAAGAAAACGTGAAAGTGCCTATTTGGTGGCATACGGACGATACGAGCGTGGTAACGGTGAAAAACGGCGTCATCACGGCGCAGGGTATTGGTACGGCAACGGTGTCTGTATACGTAGCAGGCGAAAAATATTCGTGTACGGTAATGGTCAAAAAGGTCGTAGAAACGGAAACGAATGACGATGATGAACAAACGGGGGTGGCATAATGAAACAATTTTTATATAGCATTTTAGCGGTACTTTTATGTATCGTGGTAGTCGGCGGCGCGGTATTTATTGCGAAAGCAAATTCTAATCCGTCGAACGGTACGATTATTCAAGACAGCGGAACGGGAACGGGTACTACGGACGATCCGGGAATGGACGAGGATAGCGGAACGGGTGATGATACGAACGGCGACGGCTTAAACGGCGGTGTGGAGAAACCCGAAGATAAAGAGCAAGAGCCTTTGAAATCTCCGTCGAATTTATCTACGCTTCGTGTTAACGGTATGCAAATGGTGTCGGGCGCGTCCGTATATGTCGGCGGTGAAGAGGAGTTAGAGCCTGCCATTCGATTTACTTGCTTGGTGGAAAATTCATTGCTTGAACAAATCGAGGGCGATAGCACGAAACAAGCAGGTATGTTAATGGCGCCGCTTGACTATTTCGACGCGGTAAACCCCAACAACTATACGTATATGGATTGGGTAAAAGAGTTCGATAAAGCTGGTAAGACTTACGTAATGGGCTTATTCGAGGGGTATGGTAGTTATGATAGCGATACGTCTTACGTGCGCTTTAATCTTACAAACGTGCTCTACAAGAATATGAACCGAAAGTTTGTTGCAATGGGCGTATTGATTACGACGAACGGGAACAACGTAAGCTATCAGTACAGCGCGTTTGATACGGGCGTGGATTACCGTTCTAACGCAAGAAGCGTAGCATACGTAGCAAGCGCAGCGTTAAATGCAAATACGCTTGGAATGGAAACGTTTGACGCGGAAAAGCTTGCAAAACTCAAAAGCTACGTGAATATGTCGGTGGATTATGCGAACGGCTTGGAAGAGCCGACGAATGATAATAGCACGTATGCTTTGCGTATTACTTCAGGCACGACGAAAACGCTTTCCGTAGGTGGTACGTTTACGGTTCAAACGGAAATGACGCCCAAAGTGGAAGTACCGATTTGGTATCGTTCTTCGGATACGAGCATTTTAACGGTAGATGATACGGGTAAGGTAACGGCGTTAAAGAAAGGTACGGCAAACGTGCGTATTTTGCTTGCTGGCGTAGAGCATACGGTAACGGTTATAGTATCGTAACGGGAGGTAATGCGGTGTGAAAAAGATATTCAAACGAATTTTTTGTGCGGTAATATCTTTCGCATTGGTGATTATCGGGACGGTAGCGGGGATTTTCCCTGCTACTATACCCGTTCAAGCGGAAACCGCGCTTTCTTACGAGCAAACGAACGTATTAGACGATTTGACGAACGCAACGATAAACGGCGAGAAGTTTTCCTTGCAGAAGTATAATTTTGATACCCGAAAGGATACGCAAGTAATATCGTTTGTGGAGTATTGTTACAGTTTTTACGAACACAAGCAGGATAAATACGGCTTGTACGTTTACGTGTATAACCCCAAAGGTTTGGTTTTTGAAACGGGCAGTCCCTTAAATCAAATACAGTTCACCTGCGGAGATTCTACAAACGTAAGCTATACGAAATATCCGCTTATCTTTTTGAATAGTTCCACGAAAACGGACTACGAGGGCTTGTTTTATAAGTTCAAGGTCTGGTTGACGGACGAACAAAAAGACTGGATATTGCAGATGGTAAATAGCAGCAACCGCGTATATCGGGTAAGCGGTATTGAATTGCTCGTAAAAGGTGATTTGAACGCAACGGAATACACGGTGGCGACGACGTACAATTACAGCGGTTATGCTAAAGGGTACGGCAGTAATGAAAATGCGGAAAACACGCTCGAATGCAATACGGCGCAAGCGGAAGTATTATCGTTAGACGTACACCCTACGCAATATCGCCCAAAGGGTACAAATGGGAAGAGTGATTACACGCAAGACAGCTTACATAGCGTATATTTCGCCGTACCAAACGAGGTAATCGAGCGTTACGGAGTGATGTCGGCGGTTCACGCTACTTGGCTGAATGCGGTGTTAAAGCCTGCGCTCGTAACGGGTAATCAAAAGGCGTATAATGCAATTGTCGGTCAGCTCGGCAAGAATATCGGGAAAGAAACGGATGCGTTCGATTACGGATATTTGGGCGCGTATAAGGTTACGACAAGCGGTACAACGGGGTTATTGCAAACGTATTCACATTCGGGCTTTTCGTATAACCGCAACCATAATCCAACTTTTGACGAATACGGGTACGCAATAGAAACCTTGTATATGCTGTTTAATTCGGGAGATAAGGTGGACAGCGCGGATAGTTATACGGTATCGTCCGAAGAAATGTTGGAACAAATGAAAGCGAGCAAGTCTAAATACGGCGGAGTGATTGTCAACGGTAAGTACAGTTCCAAGATTTTTGAAAGCTACGATAGTAAATTTACGGAAGTGAATATCCGCGCGGACGAGAATTTTTCTTTGACGAGCGAAAAGATTTCTACAAGCTGGTGGGATTTATTGTTCAAAACAGGTGGTAAGACGGTATCTACAAAGTTTGACGGCATACAAGCGATATATCCCGTCAAGCCAAGTGATATGGTCGGTACGAAAAAAGAAGTATCGGACAGGCTGTATATTGCTGAAAGCGATTATGAGGAATTTTATAATTTTTACGATAAAAATAAAGCGGATTGTACGACGTATTTATTTCGGTATCAAGTAAGCGATTATATAGCGCAGGAAGCGACATTATTTTCAAGGGGTAGTTTTCTTTGGATGGATACGTGGGAAGAAGTAGATACAAACGCATATTTCTTTCAAGAAACGGTGAATTTGGACTTCGACGTTATTGACGTAACATTCTCAAACGGGGAAACGGAAACGGTAATACCCGTAGTATCCAGCCCGATTGACGTAATTCCCGAACCTACGCCACCGGTGTATACGAAAACGGATAAAAAGCCGAATTGGTGGATATGGGTAGCGGCGATTCTTGCGCTGATTGCGTTGGCGATTTTATCACCGATATTATCTCCGATTATTAAGTTCTTGGTGTGGCTGATTTGTTTGCCTTTCAAGGCTTTGAAAAAGTTGTTTAGGAGGAAGCGAAAACGGGATGAAGACGGTTAAGCGGATTATAGCCGTTGTAATTCTTTGTGTGGTGGTTTTGTTGGTTGGCTATTCGTGCTATAC
>JAZUCW010000015.1:0-2426 GCA_045639305.1 Candidatus Scatosoma sp. | reverse complement strand
ATACGCCGTAATCGTTGGTGTAATAATCGGACTTTTGCGTACCAACGTTGGTGGGAAGGGTACGGGCTTCCTCGTGATCGTGTTCTTCCTCGTCCGCCTTTACGTAATTTGCTTCCATCGAATCGAGCGAATTGTTGATGGATTTCTTTAACGAATATACGGTACGTTCGTAATCTTCCAAAGGATTATACTCTTCCGTAGCGTCCGCTTCGCCCTTGCCGCCGTCCGTAAGGAAGTATTTCAAGGTCAAAACTTCAGGATGCGCCTTCAAGAGTTCCTTTTCTTTACCGCTTGCTTTGCCAAGCTCTTTTGCGATATACTCTTGACATTTCTTGCCCGTAATACTGCCGCTTTCCTCGCCTTGCTTAAAGTAATGAGCAACGGCGTACTGAACCATAATTTCATTACTGATAAGGTTATCGAGCAGCATATTAAACGTATCTTCATAGGTATAGCCGTAGCTTTCTACGTACTGATAGCCCGTAGACATGAAATACGCGATGAGATCGCGTTTCGTAATATCTGCGGAAAGGTTGTCGATAATCGCGGATAAATCGTCAACAGAATTTTTATAGGTTTTGTCCTTTTTCAATCTTTCCGTAATGTTGACACTTGCTACCGTCTGCGCCAAATCCTTCTCGTTGTCCGTAACGACGAAGTCGCAAGCGGTTGCCCCGACGGTAAGTGCCATACCGAGCACCAACGCCGCCATCTTTTTCATTGTGTTCTTCTTGTTCATAAATCGCTCCGATTTTTTATCCTGCTTTCCGTAGGAAAAAGGGCAAAATTATCCCTTATCCATACATGGTCAACATACATTATAACCCATTTTTTTTAAAAATGCAATCGTTTATACTTATAAACTTGCGAAAGTTAGCGCAAATTTCAAAAATTTTGTCATTTCCGCCATCAAAACCACGTCTTCCTTATATCCGAAAAACTCTACGACGGGCGCTTCGCTCATATTTAGGCGTACGTTCTTGGCGTACTTATCAAGCGCCGCCGAAATCCGCTTGTCGCCCAAGGCGGCAAGACTGGGAAATTCCAACGCCCCTACCCCTTTGATTAAAGAGATTTTCCTCACGCCGAATTTCGCCGCGTAGCTTTTCAATACCGCAATTACCAACAGATTTTCCACGGCGCGCGGCAGCTCTCCGTAGGTGTCCGTCAAGGAAGCGTACACCCGTTTATAATCGGCAACGGAAGCAACTTCGGCGATTTGTTTATACGAATCCAAACGCCCTGCGGACGATTCGATATAGCTTTCGGGAATATAGGCGTTGACGCGGATATCGAGTTCCGCCACCGTTTGTGTTTCTCCCGTCAATTCTTCTTTCAAAAGTTTCGAATACAGCTCGTAGCCGACTTTGTCCATGTGTCCGTGCTGTTCTGCGCCCAAAACGTTGCCCGCACCTCGTATTTCCAAATCGCGCATAGCCAGCTTATAGCCCGAACCAAGCTCAGTAAATTCCATAATCGCCTTCAGTCTTGCCGTCGCGTTGTCCGTCATGATTTTTTCCGCTTTGTAGGTGAAGTAGGCGTGCGCAAGTCGCGCCCCTCTTCCGACTCTGCCGCGGAGCTGATAAAGCTGCGAAATCCCCAAGCGGTCGCTATCGATAACGATGAGGGTATTGGCATTGGGTAAATCGATACCGTTTTCGATGATCGTCGTCGTAACCAAAACGTTGGCTTTGCCGCCGTAGAAACGCATAACGGCGTTTTCCAAGGTCGTTTTGTCCATTCTGCCGTGCGCCACGCAAATTTCCGCTTCGGGTAAAATCTGTTTGACGCGCGAGGCAAAGGTGAAGATGCTCTCCACTTTGTTGTATAAAATAAACACCTGTCCGCCACGGGAAAGCTCGCGTATACAAGCGTCGCGGATCAGCGTTTCCGTTTCCTCAACGACGTAGGTCTGTACGGGAAGACGCTCGGAGGGCGGAGTTTGTATCGTGGAAATGTCCCGTATCCCCGACAAGGACATGTGCAGGGTACGAGGGATGGGGGTTGCCGTCATCGTCAAGCAGTCGATATCCTGCCGCAGATGTTTGATTTTTTCCTTGTGTTCAACCCCAAAGCGCTGTTCCTCGTCCAAAACGAGCAATCCAAGGTTTTTAAATTTTACGTCCGCCGACAAAAGACGGTGCGTACCGACGACGAGGTCGATTTTTCCGTTTGCTAAACCCTCTAAAATTTGGGCTTGTTCTTTGGGGGTATTAAAGCGGTTTAAACAAGCAACGCTGACCCCAAAATCGGAAAAACGTTGCATTGCCGTATTGAAATGCTGACTGCAAAGCACGGTGCTGGGACACATCAAAGCGGCTTGTTTCCCCGCCAATACGCAAAGGTAAACGGCGCGGAACGCCACTTCGGTTTTCCCAAAGCCTACGTCCCCGCAAAGCAGAAGTCGGATCGTAGCCATGTCGTTC
>JAZUCW010000014.1:0-3947 GCA_045639305.1 Candidatus Scatosoma sp. | reverse complement strand
CATCAACGATAAAAAATATTTTATACGGAAAAAGTCAAAACCCCGGTATCGTTACTATTAAAATGCTATGCGACGGAATGAATATTTCCTTAATTGAGTTTTTCAACACGGAAGAATTTAAAAACTTGCCCCAAGAATTAGAATAAACATAAAAAAATCGCTGCGGACTTCCCTGCGATTTTTTTATTTTTATGGAATTTTATAGAATAATACCCTCTGCGTCCCGTAAGCAGAAATAATCGTTCGATATAGATTCCTCCTTTTTCCGCACCTCCCGCTTTTCTTCTTTCGCGCCCGCATATACAAGAGAAACCCCGTACACCTCCTCGTATTTTGCTTTACACTGCGCATACGCCTGCTGCATCATTTTTTCTGCCCCCGCCTTTTCCCCAAGCGAAAAATCAGGATAAACGGGCGATAAAATATGATAGGTCATGCGCTGCAACGGATACCCCTCGCCGTCCAAGCGCGTATCGTCCGTCATCGTAATAAAACTCGGCAATACGGGCACGCCTGCGCGATAGGCGATTTTAAAGGCGCCTATCTTAAACGGACGAGGCTTTTTATAATTCCACCACATCCCCTGTTCGGGATAAATCAACACCGTTTCCCCTCGTTTTAAAAGCGTATTGACCGCCGATAAAAAATTTATCATCGTGCGGCGATTGGAAGATAGGGGCAGGGTATTGCAATGCCGAAAAAAATACCCGTACAGCCCCGGAAAATTGGTGTAATTCCCCTCGCGAATCACCTTGTAAAGTTCCTTTCGCGGCAGAGCGTTGCGAATACAGTGGAAAACGACGTAATTGTCAAAAGGGGAAAAATGGTTACAGGTAACGACTGCCCCCGTTTTTAACGCCGAAAGATGCTCCTCCCCCGTTACGCCGTCAATTATCAACTTTTCTTTTCTTATCAACCGCAAAAAATAACGATCGGCAAAAAAATTGGCAATTCTCTTCCCAAGGCGACTGGAAAATTTCTCGTAAAGATAATCCACCTTATCGGGCAACAATTCGGGGGCGGGCGGGTCGCTTTCCACGTCCTTGTCAAACCAGCCTTTTTTCTCGTATTCTGCAATTCGATTGAGTACCTCTTGCCGCCCTTTTGATATTTTCATCTCGTCCATGGTAGCCTCCTTTTCCCCTCAAACGATCTTTCCGTACCGTTTTCCGTACTTTTTAAAATACCCGTCCTCTCTCGCAATTTCACTTTCTGCCAACGCTTTTAAGTTTTTCTCCACCAGCTTATCCCTTTCCATGTCCGCCTTACTTGCATTATCGAACAACTCCTTAATATATCCGTAAAATTCCGTCTTTTTTGCATACTCCCAAAAATATTCTTGATAGGGAATATCCGCATATCGCCAAGGTTTCCACGTCATCAGATAATGCACGATACGCAATTCTTCCCTCGGCAAAATATCGGGCGCGACGGGCGTTTTGTTCCAAGCCCTCGGCAAGCGCAGTACGCGGTCTTGACAAAGCACGTTTAAATAATCCTCGTCCTGTATCACGCTGAATTTGTATTTATCGAGCAAATCGGCAAACTGTCCGTAAAAATTCTCTTCCCGAAAGGCTTTCAAATTCAACAATAACACCCCCGCGTTGAAAAAATAATCGGGATCAAGTCCACCCAGCTCGGCAACGTAACGCTTGTATACGTTAAAGCTGTTTACCCCCTCGCAGGGTGCGCCCGCAAGAAGATTATCCCCCAGTTCGTACGCGTATAGTTCGCTGATGTCCCCAAGCACGACGGTATCGCAATCTAGATAAATCGCCTTGTCGTGCAAGGGAAACATTTCCGCAATAAACATACGGAAATAGGTGGTGCAAGTATAATAATCGCGGATATGCAAACGGTGGGCAATCGTTTTTAATTTTTCCGTTACGTCCACGAAATCCACGGTAAATCCCGTCTTAGAATACCGCAAAATCTTCTCCATAAAATCTTCCCGCAACCCCGAATGCAAAACGTAGATTTGATAATCGTATTCGCACGAAGAATTTTCCAAAATCGATTCTAAGGTTAAGGATAAAAAGGGCAAATAATTATTGTCCGTGGCAAAAAATAAAGGAATCACACCTTTTTTCTCCTTTTCCCCCTCCGTTTTCATTCGTCCGCGCAAGGACGCGCCCCGTTCTGCGCACGCAGGAGTATGCAAGGACGCGTCCGCCTCATTCCAACCCCTTCTAAATAATTTTTCTTTCTCTGTTTTTTCTCTCATTTCTTTATTCCGTCCTATATTTTTTTTTGGATTTTTTTCCGCAAGTTTTATTACAGTTTATATCATTTTTACCCCAACGACAACCTATCTATACCGAATCCCGCTCCATTCAATAAAAACGGCGTTCTACCCGCATTTCCGCAAACTCTACTGTGGGTAGAGTCTGCAAATCCCAAGCTTTTAGAGACAAAAAAAGACGGTCAAAGCCGTCTTTCGTGTCTTAGGTTATATTATATTTCCGTTTTCATACCGTCGTAAGCAGGCAGATACCCGTACTCTTTTCTCGCTTTTTCCAAGGTTTCTTTTAAAGGAGAATTGTTGTGAGAATAATGCGTGATTGCGTACACGGTAGCCTCTTTTACAATTTTTCTATTCAGCATTTCCTTTTGCATCTCGCGGTTGTCTTCTAACCCCATATGCCGAGAAACACTTCCTGCCGTGGTGAAAAGAAAGGTAGAATCAAAGGTTACGAAATCCACCGATTTTCCCTTTTTTAAAAGATAGGCTTGCAAATACTTTAACACCCTTTCATCCAGTCGCCCCGTATCGCAAAGATGCAGATAGGTTTTTTCGCCTTTTTCCAAAAGATATACGTACGCTTGCTCTGTCTTACTGTGCTGGGCGGGCAGTGCGGTTGCCGTGTATTCGTTCTTCTCTCCAAAAGAGAAGGGCGTAAACGGCTCTATTACTTTTACGGTAATCGTTTTTTTAATCTCTTCCCGAAGTTCCCTTTTCGTACATTCTTCGAACACTCGTTTCACCTCGGCGTTCCCGTAAATTTCCAAGGGTTTGTCTAGTAGCGAACAGTATTTATATCCGCGCAAAATAAAATCGTGCGCATAAAAATGATCCATGTGACTGTGCGTTATCAAAAGATAGCGAATCTTTGAAAGTTCTGCGCCAAACCGTAACGAATGATAATAGGCGTCAGGCGGATAATCGATACCCACTTCCCCGTCGATAACTAGCTGCGAACGGGTATGGTACTCGCTTTCCCCACGCTTTCGAGTTTCGCTGCACACGGGGCATTGACAGTATACGGCAGGCACGCCTTCCGCTGCGCCCGTTCCCAAAAACCAAAGTTCCATCGTCTTCCCCTCTTACGCCTCGATAAACACGGTAACGGGCCCGTCGTTTTGCTGGCAAATTTGCATATCTGCGCCAAAGACCCCTTTTTTTACCGTTACACCCTGCCCGCAAAGCGCTTTTACCGCGTATTCGTATAACGGTTCCGCTTTTTCGGGGCGCTCCGCCAAAGTAAAGCTGGGACGGTTTCCGTGCGACGTATCGCCGTACAAAGTAAACTGCGACACCAACAACACTTCGCCGCCGACGTCTTTGACGGAAAGGTTCATTTTGCCGTTTTCGTCCTCAAAAATGCGTAAATTGGCAATCTTTTTCGCCAAATACTCCGCCTCTTTCTCCGTATCGCCGACCTTGACCCCCAAAAACACCGTCAAACCGAAGGGGATTTCAGAAATCAACTGTCCGTCCACGGAAAGGGCAGTCCGTTTTACCCGTTGTACCACTGCTTTCATCGTATACCTCAAAAACAAAACGCAGGACACGCCTGCGTTTTGCGTTGTTTTTTCTTTTGTGCTGGGAATTAAACGCGGCTCATATATTCGCCCGTTCTCGTATCGATACGGATGGTTTCGCCTTCTTCTACGAACATAGGAACAAGTCGGAGGCCAAAGCGGTCTTAGGAAGACAAATTTGGTGG
>JAZUCW010000013.1:0-7348 GCA_045639305.1 Candidatus Scatosoma sp. | reverse complement strand
AATCACGACGGAAGACGCACAGTGGGGAATCAGCCCGATCGCACAGGTTATCAAGGGCTGTAAGAACACGTTCGCGTTCATCGCAGAGAAAAACTTGTTTTCCACAGCCTCGTTATGCATAATCGCCGTCATTACGACCGTGACGAGGAATACCAAAGCCCACACCTTTAACGCGTGCAAAAGGGGATAGAAAAAATACTGTTTCCAAGGGCTTTCGCCGCTATGGCTCCGCCCACACGAACATTCGGTCGACACCTCGCGCTCGTCCAAATATCTTTGGATGAAAATCTCGTGGGTCGTGGTCGGTCTGCCGTTTATCGTTTGCGGCAACGCCATACAGGTCTGTTTCTTTCCAATCAACCGCAAAAATCCGTCCACGCCGTACCCAACGCCCACCGCCAACACCACTTTAATTAGCAGGATAGGTACTATCCAACGCGCACCTGCCCCCGTCGAATCGGACAGCAGAACGAAAAACGCCTCGTCGCTGGTCGCAAAGAAAATAGCGAGCAGCGTACCCACGGTCAAGTGCTTTCTTTCATAAAATTTTGCCGCCATGACGGAAAAACCGCATTGCGGAACCAAGCCCGTCGCTGCACCCACGACAGGCCCCCACGTGCCGCCGAAGCGAGTTACTTTTTTTACGTCTGCTTTACTTTCCAAAAGTTCGATAAGCACGTACAGCAAAAAGATAACGGGCAAGGACAGCCAAACGTCTTGCAAGGCGTGCCATACGGCATGTTCAAAAAAATGCTCGATTACCGCCCACATATTATTCACCCTTTGCACGGCGGCTTTGCACCGTTTCCAAGGTCGCAGCCAAAGGAATGGACGCCTTTGCCGTCAAGGTCATATCCGCAAAATTTCCAAGCTGGTATTGCACCAAGCCCTCGGCGGCAATCATCGCCGCATTGTCGGTACAGTACCGCTTTTGAGGTAAAATCAGTTGCAACCCCGCCTTTTTACAAGCGGCAGCCAAGGCTTCGCGAAGATAGGAATTGGCGACGACTCCGCCGCCTGCCGTAACGGTCGCTACGCCTTTTTCCTTTGCCGCTTCCACCGTTTTTTCCACCAAAACGTCCACCGCAGCGCATTGAAAAGACGCCGCTACGTCCTCTTTTGCATACGCTTCGCCCTTTTGCTCTTTCGTATGGCAATAATTGATAACGGCGGTCTTCAACCCGCTATACGAGAAATTATATCCTCCGCCGCCTTTCAGCATTTTCGGCATCGGCACGTTCGCCTTGCCCTCTTTGGCGCACCGCTCGATATTCGGTCCGCCGGGATATTGAAGCCCGAGCACCCTTGCCACCTTATCGAACGCCTCACCCGCCGCATCGTCAAGCGTTGCGCCGAGAATTTCAAACTCCGCCTCCGACTTTGCGTGCAGGATCGCCGTATGCCCACCGCTTGCGAGTAAAGTTACGAACGGGGGCTTTAAAGTCGGCGAATCGAGATACGCCGCCGCCAAGTGTCCGCGAATATGATTGACGGCGATAAGCGGTTTGTTCAACGCGTAGGCGAACGCCTTGGCAAAGGACACGCCGACGAGCAGAGCCCCCAAAAGCCCCGCCCCGTACGTTACCGCTACGGCGTCGATATCCTCGTAAGAAATCCCTGCGTTTTTCACCGCGCGTTCTACCACGCTGGCAATCTCATCCGTGTGCGCGCGGGACGCAATTTCGGGCACTACACCGCCAAAGAGCGCCTGCACCGTTGCCGACGAAGCGATTTCGTCCGAAAGAATTTTTCTTCCCTTAATTACCGCCGCCGCCGTCTCGTCGCACGAGGATTCTATCCCCAAAATAATCGGCTCGTCTTTTTTTGTGTTTTTAGCAAATGGATCGTACATATTACTCCACTCCTGCGAAAAAGGGGCGGTCATTGCATACCTGCCCCTTAGGTTTTGCTTACGCTTTCTTCAAATAGTCGATGATAAAGCCTTCCAGCTCGCCGTCCATAACCGCCTGCACGTCGCCCTTTTCATAGCCCGTACGATGGTCTTTTACCATCGTGTAGGGACAAAATACGTAAGAGCGGATTTGCGCGCCCCACTCGATTTTTTTCACGTCCCCTTTCATTGCCGCCGCCTCTGCCTGGCGCTGTTCGATTTTCTTTTCTAAAAGTTTCGAACGGAGCATCTGGAAACACATCGCTTTGTTTTGCAGCTGCGAACGCTCGTTTTGGCATTGTACCACGATCCCCGTGGGGAAGTGCGTAATACGCACGGCGGAAGCAACCTTGTTTACGTTTTGGCCGCCTGCCCCGCCCGAATGGTAGATATCGATACGGATATCGTCGTCGTTGATTTCCACCTCGTTGTCGTCCTCAACCTCGGGCATAACTTCCAGCGAAGAGAAGGAAGTTTGACGGCGTTTGTTGGCGTCGAAAGGCGAGATACGCACCAAACGGTGTACGCCCATTTCCGCTTTCAAATACCCGTACGCGTTTTCCCCTTCCACGCGGAAATCGACGCTCTTCAAACCTGCGCCGTCCCCTGCTTCGCGGTCTAGTTCGTATACCTTAAAGCCTTTCTTTTCACAATATCTGCAATACATACGGTAGAGCATTTGGCACCAGTCGCAAGCTTCCGTACCGCCCGCCCCTGCGTGCAAAGCAAGCATGGCGTTATGGTTGTCGTACGGTCCTTTCAAGATTGCACGGATACGCATATCTTCAATATCTTTTTCCGCCGCCGACAACATCTCGTCCAATTCGGGAATCAAGCTTTCGTCTTCCGTTTCTTCAATCAAATCCACTACGTCCGAAGCATCGGAAAGCGCCGTTGCGCCCGCCTCGTAGGCGTTAATTTTATTACGGAGCGAGGAAATTTCCTTCCCGATTTTGGTCGATTTTTCCAAATCCTGCCAAACGTCGGGGTTTTCCTGTTCCTTTTCCAATTCCGCAAGACGGGGGCGCAAATGCACGATATCCAAAGCGTATTCCGCTTCCTTTAACGTAGCGCCCATGGCTTGAATTTTCAATCTATAATCGTCTGCTTTAAACATACCTTTCTCTCGTCTTATTTATTTTCTTCGCCGTTTTGCTTTTCCGCCTGCGCCTGTCTTTCTTTAAAGGAAGCCATGCTCGACAAAGGCGAAGGCATCTGCCGTCTGAACGGTCTTGCCGCACCGGCAGGCTGGGCTGCGGGCGCTGCGTTTTGCGTGGGCGCAGGTGCAGGACGAGCCTCAACCTTCACCTTCAAAAGCACGCTGATAACCGTACGCTGAATACGCTGAATCATTTCCTCGAACATATCGTACCCCTCTTTCTTGTAGGAAATAACCGGGTCAACCTGTCCGTAAGCGCGCAAGGAAATCCCTTTGCGGAGCTGGTCCATCGCGTCGATATGGTCTATCCAATTTCTGTCTACGGTCATCAGCAATACTCTGCGTTCTGCCGCGCCGAAATCCAAGCCCATTTCCGTATATTCGGCAATCTTCTTTTCGTATTCTTTTTCGACTTTCTTCGAAATCTTTCGAAGTGCCGTTTCATAATCCCACTTCATCAAGCGTTCGCGGGTTACGTAGTTCGTACCCTCAGGCAACACCTTTTCTTCGAGCGCTTTATTAAGCTCCCCTTCATTCCAAAGCTCGGGCATTGCTTCTACGTTGACCGCCGAAGAAAGCACTTCCGCAACGTAATCGGGGATATATTTCAATACTTGCTCGTGCACGTCTGCGCCCTTCAAAACGTTCATACGTTCGCCGTACATAACCAAACGCTGTTTGTTCATAACGTCGTCGTATTGCAATACGTTTTTACGGATACCGAAGTTTCTGCCCTCGATGTTCTTTTGCGCATTGGCAATCCCGTGGGAGAGCATTCTCGATTCGAGGCAAGTATCTTCGTCGATATGGAAGAAATTGTACATTGCCTTCATTCTTTCGCCGCCGAAACGAAGTACGAGTTCGTCTTCCAAGGAGAGGAAGAATACCGACATACCGATATCCCCTTGACGACCCGCACGGCCGCGGAGCTGGTTGTCGATACGACGGGATTCGTGGCGTTCCGTACCGAGGATACAAAGCCCGCCCGCCGCGATAACTTTTTCTTTTTCTTCGTCCGTCTGTGCCTTATAATACTCGTAAACTTTCTTGTATCTTTCTCTAAGCTGCGCAATTTCCTCGCTGATTTCGGTAATATACATACTGGTTGCCAGCTCGATATCTTCGTGCGAAGCCCCTTCTTCGCGAAGGCGTTTCTTTGCCAAATATTCGGGGTTACCGCCGAGCAAATTGTCCGTACCACGGCCTGCCATGTTGGTGGAAATGGTAACGGCGTTCAATCTACCCGCCTGCGCTACGATTTCCGCTTCGCGTTCGTGGTTCTTTGCGTTGAGGATGTTGTGTTTTACGCCGTTGCGTTTAAGAAGTCGGGAAATTTCCTCCGATTTATCTACCGAAGACGTACCCACCAAAATCGGCTGTCCGCTTTCGTGACGACGCATAATTTCGTCTACAATCGCGCGTTTTTTACCGTCGAACGTCTTGTACACTTTGTCGGGCAAATCCACACGCTTTACAGGGCGGTTGGTCGGGATTTCTACAACGTCCAACGAATAAATCGTTCTAAATTCCGCTTCTTCCGTCTTTGCCGTACCCGTCATACCCGAAAGTTTCGAATACAAACGGAAATAGTTTTGGAAGGTAACGGTTGCGTAGGTCTTGTTTTCACTGCGCACCTCTACCCCTTCCTTGGCTTCGATTGCCTGATGCAACCCGTCCGAATATCTACGCCCGTTCATAAGACGGCCCGTAAATTCGTCAACGATAACGACTTCGCCGTCCGCAACGATATAGTCTTCGTCGAGATGGAAAATCTTATGCGCTTTGAGCGCCTGCTGGATATGGTGGTTTAACGCCGCGTGTTCGATTTCGGCAATGTTGTCGATATGGAAAAATCTTTCCGCTTTTCTTGCGCCACTTTCCGTCAATTCAACCGTCTTGTCTTTACGGGTAATGATATAATCCCATTCTCTCGCCGCCGCCAACGAACGCTTTCCCTCGGGCGCCGCTGCCAAAGCCGCCGCGCGCTTTTCTTCGAGTTCCGCCTCGTAGTTCGCCTGTTCCTCCAAGGTCATCTTGGTATAATCGACGTAGTCCTCGTCCTCGTCGTCCAAAACAATTTTCTTTTTATTTTTCTTGGCTTTTTTCCCACCGACTGCTTCTTCCGCTTCTTTTAATTCGTCATCAAAGCCGCCCGTAAACGTGCGCACCAAACGGTCTACCTGCACGTACAAATCAGAAGATTTCTCCCCTTTGCCCGAAATAATCAACGGCGTTCTTGCCTCGTCGATAAGAATCGAGTCGACTTCGTCCACGATAGCAAAGGTCAAATCGCGCTGTACCATCTTCTTGATGTCCGTCTTTAAGTTATCACGCAAATAGTCGAACCCGAATTCGTTGTTCGTGCCGTATACGATATCGCATTGATAAGCAACGCGTTTTTGATCGTCGTCCATACCGGGCACAACGACACCGACGGTCAAGCCCATAAACTTGTGGACTTTCCCCATCCATTCCGCGTCACGCTTTGCCAAATAGTCGTTGACGGTTACGATGTGTACGCTCTTACCCGACAAGGCGTTGAGGTATGCAGGCAGAGTCGAAACGAGGGTTTTCCCTTCGCCCGTACGCATTTCGGCAATACGGCCTTGGTGCAAACAGATACCGCCGATAATCTGTACGCGGAAATGGCGCATACCCAATACGCGCTTACCTGCTTCACGAAGCGCCGCAAAAGCGTCGTACAAAATATCGTCGAGGGTTTCGCCCGCCGCCAAGCGATCTTTTAAAACCTGCGTCTGCGCTTTTAAAGTCGCATCGTCCATCGCTTGATACTTGGGTTCAAGTGCTTCCACCTGATCCGCCATTTTGTTCAACTTTTTCAAGCTTCTTCTGCCATCGCCACTCAACAAAAACTTAATCAATCCCATTAGAAAACTCCGATAGATTTATTTTTCTTCTTATTTTGAAATGCCCGCAAATCGGCATTTTATCGTCATTTTATATTGTACAATATTTCTATAAAAAATCAAAGCGTTTTCAAGCCCTTTTTTTATAAAAAAAAGGGAAAATCCCCTTTCCTTGTAAATTTTATTATACTACGCTATATGTATACCCGTTTTTTTAGCGGTTAAGACAAAAAATAAAAAGACGAGGAAATTTCCCCCGCCTTTTAAGGTTTTGGTTTGATTAAAGTCTTATAAAATCGATTCGAGGTTGTCAATAAAGCCGTCTACTTTACCAGGAGCTTCATAATCCAACGCCTTATTTAATCTATCGTTTATAGCAAACTCGATAGTATTCGTTAAAGTAATATTATATTCGGTATAATCGCCACCCGTAGGGTTATACTTTAATTCGGTCAAGCATTCCATACCTACAAGTTTCCCATCCTCGATTTCGATAACGATTTCCGCCTCTTCCACGATATATTCCGAGTTGAAATAATTATTTACGTCAAAAACCCCTTCCGCATCGTTCGAATTGATAATCCCCAAAATTTCGTTTTGCATAGAAATTGCGCCTGCTCTATTCAAGTATAAGGTATATTCGATAACGTTACCGTCTTTCTTTTCTTTAATGCAGTCAATATTTGCCGCCGACAATACAACAGGCGAAATCATATACTTAAATTGCGTGTCTACCGTCGTATTTTCCAATACTGTGTACGTGTTGTCGCCTTTATAAGAAGCCACGTAAACCGTGCCGTCCTCTATATTGCCAATCGCATATTCGTAGGACTCCCTCCCGTCTTCTTCGTGGTGCGCCTTATATTTATACGAGTGGTTAAACCAAACGTTTTCCTCAACCGTGTTTTTATACAATCTGCCCGTATAACTATCTACCGTTGCCAACTTATTCCAAGCGGGGTCAAATTCGTTTTCCGCAAAAATATCCAACGAGTATGCGTCGTCGTCTTGAATATCCGTAATCGCGGAATTGATATTTCCAACGATACTGGAAACCTTTGCATCATCCACAATTAGACCTTCTACGGAAGGAATCGCGATATCGTTTTTCGCTTGCTTTTGTTCGTATGTAAACGTCAAAGAAACGTCAACTTTCTTAATCGAAAAAGATACCGTCGTAGAAATCTTAAAATCCGTCAAGGTACCATTCGACAAATTAAAATACATACTGATACCGCCAAACGGGTTATCAAATGTAACACCCTTTATCGTAACCGTCGTACCCAAAGAGCCAAGGATATCGCAAATATTTTTCAAAACGGGGTTTTCAGGGGCAAACTGCAATTTTGCCTCGTAGGTATATCCTTGCTCTTTCGTCTTTTTGATATCCTTTAAATTATCCACCGTCATACTATCAACCAAGTCGGATCG
>JAZUCW010000012.1:0-7314 GCA_045639305.1 Candidatus Scatosoma sp. | reverse complement strand
AACATTGCTGCGATCATTGCTATCGCAATTATAGCCGATAAAATTCTTCTCATTATATACTCCTCCTATTTTAGATAATTAGAGATATTATCATTATATATCTATAAGCACAAGTATTCAAGCATTTTTGTTGTAAAATATGGACATTTTTTATTTTTTATGCTATACTATATGCCTTCCCCCCGCACAATATACCCGTTCTATTTATCCAAATCGCAAAGTACAATATATCCATGGAAAACAAGGTATACAAAAATGCGTCTATCGTAACAGGCTTGTCCGTTGCCGAACGGGGATTGGGCTTTTTATATCGAATCGTACTTTCCCGCCTCATCGGCGCGGAAGGCTTGGGTCTGTACCAAATTGCACTTTCGCTCTTTTCTTTATTTCTAACGGTGGGAACGGGCGGAATCCCCATCACCGTCTCTCGCATGATTTCCAAATGCAAAGCAAACGGCGATAGCGCGGGAGAACGGCGCTACGTCAGCGCAGGGTTATACGCCTGCCTTTTGCTGACCTTACCCGTCGCCTTATCGTTGGCTTTCTTCGGGGAAAAATTCACCTTCCTTTTCTCCGACGCGCGCTGTTTTAAAGTTTTTAAAATTTTGCTGATCGGACTTTGTTTTTCTTCTATCTACGCCGTGCTTCGCGGCAGCTTTTGGGGGAATAAAGAATTTTTAATCCCCTCGATTATCGAAATCGCCGAAGAAACGGTGATGGTTACGGCAGGTATTTTATTATTAAAAAACGTCGCCTCCCCTCTCGAAGGTGCAGAGAAAGCAGCGTGGGCGGTCGTCCTTTCCTATCTCTTCTCCTTCTCCCTCTCCTCCCTCTTATTTTTCCTTCGCGGAGGCAGACTCTCCAAACCGAAAAAAGAGTTAAAACCCCTGTTCACCTCGTCCCTGCCTATCACTTCCGTCCGCGCAGGGGGGTCTTTAATCAATTCTGCCATCGCCGTTTTACTCCCCGTTATGCTGATACGAAGCGGCATGGGAGAGCGCGACGCCCTGGCGTTATTCGGCGTACTTTCAGGTATGGTCTTGCCCTTACTTTTTATCCCCTCCACGCTTATCGGGTCCCTTTCCCTCGTACTCGTCCCCGAACTCTCCGAAGATTATTATCGAAAAAATTATATCCGCCTCTACGCCAATTTGCGGCGCGGCGTTAAGTTTTCCTTCCTCGTTGCCTGCGCCATTTTGCCTTTCTTTTTTACGCTGGGTTACGACCTTGGCTCCCTCGCTTTTTCCAATCCAACCGCAGGAAAAATGCTCTCTTACAGCGCCCCGATTTTGTTGCCCATGAGTTTAACGATGATTACGACCTCTATGCTCAATTCGCTGGGTTTTGAAAAGCAAACCTTCCTCGTTTACTTTTTCAGCGCGGCAGTCTTATTGCTTTGCGTCTTGCTACTCCCTTGCATTTGCGGCGGATACGCCTATCTCGTCGGCTTAGGCGCAAGCTTTTCTATCAACGCGCTTTTCAACTTCCTTTTCCTTTTAAAAAAATGTCCGCTGTATGAAAATCGAGGCAGACAGACTTTTTTGAAAGAATTCTTACCTCCCTTTCTTTCCGTTTTTCCCCTTTCGCTAATCGGATATTTTACCCACGGCTTGCTGTCGCATTTCCTTTCCACCCCGCTTACTCTGCTTTGCACGAGTTTCGTCTTGCTGCTTTCCACCTGCGCCTTGTTCTTTGTAACGGGAACGCTCCGTTTTGCTCCCTTGAAAAAGTTTCTCCCTGAAAAATACAAGCCAAAACGGAAAACGAGGGGTTTTTAACGCTTTTTCGCATTTTTTCGCCCGTTTTTGCAAACTTTTTTCTTTTTCACTCTTGACAAGGGAATAGATTAGGAGTACAATATTAGAGGAAATAAAAATAAGGAGAATCTTATGGGATACAAGACGAGAGACTGGCGTAACTCCATGCGCGTAACGCTGGACTACAACAACATGACGGACAAATTTTTAGGCGACAAAGGTTTTAGCGAAAAGAAGCTTGCCTCCTACGCCTCCAAAGCCAACGCTGCGTTCAAGTACGTGAAAGAAAATCGCGGTAAAGACGAACTCTATATGGGTTGGACGGAACTTCCTTACAACCAAAAAGAAATCGTTGCGGATATTTTACAGACGGCAAAAGCGGTCAGAAAGAATTTTCAATATTTCGTCGTTTTGGGTATCGGCGGCAGCGCGTTAGGCCCGATTATGGCGTTTAACGCTTTGTGTCATTTGCATTATAACGATTTGCCCAAATCCAAGAGAAAGGGTCCTAAGTTCTACGTAGAAGACAACGTTGACCCCGTGCGTATGCGCGATTTATTGGACGTTATCGAACCGGAAAAAACCTGCTTTAACGTCGTTTCTAAATCGGGCGCAACCAGCGAAACGATGACGCAATACCTCATCATTCTCGACCTTTTGACGAAGGCAGGCGTCAACGTAAAAGACAACGTTATCTTTACCACGGACGAAAAGAAAGGCAACCTTAAAAAGATTTCCGACGAGTGCGGCGGCATTAAGAGTTATATCCTCCCCGACGGCGTCGGCGGAAGATTCTCCCAGCTTTGCCCCGTAGGCTTGTTGCCTGCGGCGGTACTCGGCATCGATATCGTCGGCTTGCTTGCAGGCGCCGCGTATATGGATTCGATTTGTAACAAGCCCGCCATGCGCCACAACCCTGCGTTGATGTCTGCCGTTTTGCAGATCGCCGCAATGGAAGAAGGCAAAAATATCGGCGTCATGATGCCCTATTCGGATAACTTGAAATTCCTTGCCGACTGGTATTGCCAGCTTTGGGCAGAATCCCTTGGCAAAAACGAAACCCTCGACGGCAAGCCCTGCAACGTTGGACAGACCCCCGTTAAATCCCTCGGCGTTACCGACCAGCACTCGCAGGTTCAACTCTATACCGAAGGTCCTTTCGACAAAGTCGTTACCTTCCTTTCTTTGAAAAAATACGGTTGCGAAATGCCTATTCCTCACGGTTGCGAAAATATCCCTGACGTTGCGTTCCTCGGCGGACACACGATGGAAGAACTCATTCAAGCAGAAAACGCAGCGACGGCATACGCATTGACGAAAGCGGGCAGAATGAATTATACCCTTTGGATCCCTCAGCTTAACGCGTTCACCTTGGGGCAGCTTTTGTTCCTTTTCGAATTGCAAACGGCGTACGCAGGTGCAATGCTCAACATCAACACCTTTAATCAACCAGGGGTTGAAGAGGGCAAAAAAGCAACCTTTGCTCTGCTTGGCAAGGCTGGCTATGCAGCCAAGAAAGAAGAACTCGATTCGCTCCCTGCAAAAGACGAAAAGTGCATTATCTAAAATATACGACCTTTTTAAACGGCGTCCCAACGGACGCCGTTTTCTTTTTAAGGTATAAAAAACCGCAAACGGGCAATACTTTACGAAGAAAAACACGGAACGGAAGCCCCTCCTTTTTACATACAATTTAGTAAGGGAGTGTTCGGGTTTTCAAAAGAGGTAAAGTAGTATGCAAGTTAAACGCGGAGAATTGTATTATGCCGACTTATCCCCTGTCGTGGGCAGCGAGCAGGGCGGTATCCGCCCCGTTTTGGTCGTGCAAAACGATATCGGCAATAAATATTCACCTACCATCATCGCCGCCGCCGTTACCAGTAAAATTAATAAAGCCAAACTCCCTACCCATATCGAATTGCCCTCGGCGTACGGCTTGGCTAAGGACAGCGTGATTTTGTTAGAACAAATCCGAACCTTGGATAAACGCCGTCTAAAAGAGAGGATTGGCGAACTGCCGCCTGCCACGATGAACCGAGTCAACAAGGCGATTTTAATCAGTCTAGGGTTTCCCGTAACCCCATAATCGATAAAAACGGATAAAAACCGACGAAATAAATAAACTTCCGCACACGGCAAACCCGTATAATAAAGGTATTCGTGTGCGGAGGTTTTTTATGTACATAAAACGGAAACTTGATTTTTATCGACTGGTTTTGTATTTTGCCCTTTTGTTGGCGGGGATTTGCTTATATTTTGTGGGGGATAACGGCGAACCGTTCTCTTTAATTTTATTTTTCGCCATGGCAGGTACGGATTTACCTCTACTTCCCTCTGCGATTATCGGCGTTTTTCCCTCTCTTTTTTCCCTAGATATTTTGCTAATCCTTTTATATATTGGACAAGCCGTTTTGATTGCAATCGGCTATTTTATCGAAAAAAAACTGCCTGACGGCGCTTGGAAACGCTCGAAATTCTTTCCTGCGCTTTTTTTAAGCGTTGCCCTTTTACTTTTCGTAGTCATTGCGCCCTTTCGCTGTTATTATCTGCCCTTTTTAGGCGATTTAGCCAATCAAGAAATCGCACAAAAAGTGCTTTTTTCCGCTTTTTTATTCCTTCTCTCCGCAATTTTCCGCGTGGCTTTAAAGACCTTATTAAAAAAAGTCTTAAAATGCAAACCCCGCACGGACGAGGGAGCGTTTACCGCCGTTTTTTTACTTCTAATCGGTGTCGGGATCTGCCGATTTTTCAGCGTGAACGCGTACATGGGTATCGCTATTTTTATTTTATTACTCTTTGGATACTGCACGAAAGACGCACTTTCGCTCTTGTGTGCATTTGGGCTTTCCCTCCCTCCTTTCCTCGTTAGCGGGATGGGTATTACGATATTTTTCCTTTACGGCGTTGCGGTCGTCTTTTTTTCTCGCTCTGGTCGCCTTGCAACCTCGTGCGCCGTTCTAACCGTCTTTTTTGCAAACGGTTATTTCGAGGGTTTATATCAGTTTCCAGCCTCGCAACTGATCGCCTCCCTGCTTTCCGTACTTTTACCCGTCCTCTTTTTTATTTTACTACCCTCTCCTTTATTAAAGAGTATGGAGAACAAGCTGCTTTTTTATCGGGAACGCCATCTTACGAGGATTGCCATCAACCGCAACCGCGCCGCCGTGGGAGAAAAGCTGTTCGAACTTTCCGCAATCTTTCGCGAAATTCAAACCGCATTTTCCGCTCTTGGAAACAAGGAGGCGGACGGCATGGCAAAACGTTTTATCCGCAACCAAGTCGTGGAAGAAACTTGTAAAAATTGTCCTTCGTACGAAGCGTGTAGCCAAAAGGAGCTGTTGCCCTCCTTTGATACTTTGGTGGATATCGGGTGCCAAAAAGGCAAAGCCAACCTTATCGATATCCCACGCCGCCTAGCGGAGGCTTGCGTGAACCACAGCGAAATTCTGTATTCGCTGAACAAGCAGCTTATCGAATATAAACGCTATGTTGCCGACGCGGAAAATACGGCGTCGGGTAGGAGTTTGCTGGCAGGACAAGCGCAGGGGGTCAGCGAGATATTAAAAAATTTGGCTTTGGAACAAAGCGAACCCCTGCCCATACATACCGCTAAAGAGCGAGCCTTGGCAAACGCGCTTTTAAACGTGGGGATTGTCAGCAACGAGATTTTAATTTACGGCGACGAGGAAAACACGACCCTTTCCCTCGTCAGTTACGGAAAAGCGGACGTTAAAAAAATAGCCGCCGTTGCCTCCCATCTCTTCCAAACCCCGATGATGATTTCCGAGCGTTTCAACCTCTCCCAAGATAAATTTTGCTGTATTTTACGGAAAAAACCCTGCTTTGACGCGGCGTTCGGTGTTGCCTCTTTACGAAAAACGGGTGAAAACGCCAGCGGCGATAGCCATTCGGTCATAAAAATTGACGAACGAAAATTCTTGGTTACGCTTGCAGACGGTATGGGCAGCGGAGAATACGCCAAACAAATTTCCGAAAGCACCGTTTCTCTTTTAGAGAGCTTTTATCGGGCAAAAATGCCGCCCGATTTAATCCTTACCACCGTCAATAGGCTTTTGACCTTTCATAAAGAGGAAAGCTTTGCCTGCGTGGACGTCGCCACGATCGATTTGGACGACGGACGGGCAGACGTCGTTAAAATCGGCTCTCCCCTTGCTTTCATCCTATCCGACAATACGGTAAAAGTATTAGAAAGTGCGACCCTGCCTTTGGGCATCCTCGATTGCCTGCGCCCTGAAACCGCTAGCTACGAATTGCACGAAAACGACGTGTTGCTGTTTTTAAGCGACGGGGTTAGCGACGCGTTCGGTTCGGCTGCCGATTTGTACGAAGTCTTGCGCGGATTGCCTATACGAAATCCGCAAGAACTTGTCGATTTGCTTTTAGAAAAAGCCTTACTTGCCTACGGGAACGTTGCCAAAGACGATATGACGGCGCTTGCCGTACGGCTGTTTAAAAACACGGAAGTATAAAAAAACCGCGCCATAAGGCGCGGTTTTTTCTTCGTCTTTCTTTAATCGTAAATATCTTTCTCAATATCGTCGCCAAGATTTTCGTCTTGGTTTGTGTTCGGCTTGGACGAATTTTTATCGTCCGAGCCACAAGCAACCAAAGCCAAACAACCGATTACACATAAAAACAAAGCCAAAAAGCGTTTTACTTTTTTCACGGGTTACTCCTTCGTCTTAAAATTCGACCGCCCTTGAAAAAGGACGGTCGGTAAGACTACAAATTATTCTTCGTCTTTCGTTTCTTCTACGGGCGTTTCGTCAACGGGTGCTTCTTCTACGGGAGCTTCGTCAACGACGGGCGCTTCTGCAGCCTGCTGTTTCGCAGCGCGTTTTGCCATTCTTGCGTCCTTTCTAGCCTGCACTTTCATTTCTTTCGTTACGATACGAGCCGCATCGATCTGCGCGCGCATTTCCTGAGGTGTAGGAGGCACGAATGCAGAACCTTCTGCGTTTTCTTCGATAACTTCGTAACCTTCGTCTCTGTTAAGAATGGTTGCTTCGGTTTCGCCGTCGAACATATGGATGTGCTTAGCGTCGAATGCCAATTCGATAACATCGCTCAAAGCTACGATTGCACGGCTGGAAATCTTAGCGATCATCTGCGTGGAGTTGTCGATAATCGAGTTTTCTTTACCTTCGTGGTCAAGTTCGCAGTAGATTTGCGTTTCAGCACCGAGTTTTTCGATAACTTCGATACGTGCGCTTACAACCGTTTCAGGCGAGTTGGAGATGAACAACTGATCCTGGTGAATATCTTCGGGACGAACGCCGAGGGTGATCGTCTTACCGGTGTCAAGGTATTCGTTCATATTCTTGATACGAGCAACAACCGATTCGGGAAGAAGGATCTTGTTGTTACCAACGAAGTTAACATAAATTTTGTTACCTTCGCTAGTCAAGGTGGAATCCTTGAAGAAGTTCATCTGAGGCGTACCGATGAAACCTGCAACGAAAAGGTTTACAGGATAATCGTAAAGGTTCTGAGGGGTATCAACCTGTTGCATGAAACCGTCTTTCATAACTACGAT
>JAZUCW010000011.1:0-7392 GCA_045639305.1 Candidatus Scatosoma sp. | reverse complement strand
TTTGATTGGATGGCACACGCAGATAAATTCCCCGGACTTTGCACGCCCGATCATAGTTATCACGGCATCACGTACGCGGAAAAATTCGGTCGCGGCGGCGCGTTTATTACGAAAGCTACGGCGCAACTGATGCGCGATTTCGGCTCGACACCCTCTCCTCAGAGCGCGTTTTATCTCAACCTTGGCTTGGAGAGTTTACACGTGAGAATGGAACGCCATTGTCTTAACGGGCAAAAAGTAGCCGAATTTTTGGAAAGCCACGACAAAATTTCTTGGGTAAACTATCCCTCGCTGCCGTCGAACAAATATTACGATTTGGCGAAAAAGTATATGCCCAAGGGCACGTGCGGCGTCGTTTCTTTCGGCGTGAAAGGCGGCAGAACGGCGGCGGAAAAGGTAATGAAAGCCTTGAAACTCATCGCCATCGAAACGCACGTAGCGGACGCGCGGAGCTGCTGTTTGCACCCTGCGAACGCAACCCACCGCCAAATGAACGAAGAAGAACTGATCGCAGCGGGCGTACCTAGCGATTTGATTCGTCTTTCCTGCGGCTTGGAAAATTACCAAGACCTGATCGACGATCTTAACCAAGCACTTGAAACCATTTAAAAAGGATTTTTGACATACTATGCCGATAAAAATTCCCGACAATTTACCCGCGGTAAAAACGTTAGAGAGCGAAAACATCTTCGTTATGACGGAAAACCGCGCCATCACGCAGGATATCCGCCCCTTGCGGATTTTAATCCTCAATTTAATGCCGAAAAAAATCGAGACGGAAACGCAATTTGCGCGCCTACTTGGCAATTCGCCCTTGCAGGTGGAAATGGAGCTTATCCATACCAAATCCCATCAATCGAAAAACGTAGCGGAAGAGCACTTGCTCGCCTTTTATAAGACCTTTGACGATATCAAAGCCCAAAACTTCGACGGTATGATTATCACGGGCGCACCCGTAGAGCATATGCCCTTTGAAGAGGTTGAATACTGGACGGAGCTTTGCGAGATTATGGAATGGAGCAAAACCCACGTGCACAGCACCTTCCACGTTTGCTGGGGGGCACAGGCGGGGCTTTATTATCATTACGGAATCCAAAAACACGACGTTCCCGAAAAGATGTTCGGCGTGTTCCCGCACGAGGTAGAATATAAAAATTCCATCCTTTTTAGAGGCTTTGACGAATTGTTTATGGTTCCCCAATCTCGCCACACCACCGTACTTCGCGAGGATATTGAAAACGTGCCCGCATTAAAAATTTTGGCGTCTTCGAAAGAAACGGGTGTTTACGCGGTTGCAACCAAAGGCGGAAAACAGATTTTCGTAACGGGGCACTCGGAATACGATGCAGACACCTTGAAAAACGAATATCTGCGCGATCTTTCGCAAGGCAAACCCATCAAAAAGCCCGTCAATTATTTTATCGACGACGATCCTAACAAAGCACCGCTGGTTTCTTGGCGCGCGCACGCGCATCTGCTTTTCTCGAATTGGCTGAACTATTTCGTTTACCAAAGCACCCCGTACGACATCAAAAACGTACAATAACCTCGTACACGGGTACTTGATTTTCCTTTTTTGCATACAAAAACACCGTTGCGGTTTGCAACGGTGTTTTTCTTATTTTATTAAATCTTTGATAACTTCGCTGGCAATTAACAAACCCGCAACCGACGGGACGAACGCTACGCTGGCAGGGATTGCCTTGCCCGTGTCTTCGTCCACGGCGGACGGCGGCAGGGCTTCTTCTTTCGAATACACGACCTTTACCCCCGTAATTCCTCTCTTTTTCAATTCTCTTCGCATGACTCTTGCCAACGGACAAACGCTGGTTTTTTCGATATCCGCCACCTCGAACGCCATGGGCTCCAGCTTGTTTCCCGTACCCATGGACGAGATGACGGGGATTTTTCGCTCTTTTGCCCGCTCGATAATCGCCAGCTTTCCGCTGACGGTATCAATGGCGTCCACCACGTAATCGTAGAGAGCAAAATCAATTTTGTCTACCGTTTCGGGGAGTACAAACAAGTCGTAGCTGTTGATTTTAATCTTGGGGTTAATGTCCTTCAACCGCGCCGCCACTACTTCCGTTTTCTTTTTTCCTACCGTTGAGTGGAGTGCGACTACCTGCCGATTGATATTCGACAAAGAAACGACGTCGTTGTCGATAAGATCGATGGCGCCGACCCCGCTGCGAGCGAGCGCCTCGACGACGTAACCGCCCACGCCGCCCAAGCCAAAGACCGCCACACGGCTGTTTTTTAATTTTTCTACGCCCTGTTTCCCAAGCAACAGCTCCGTCCTTGCAAATTGCATAATCAATCTCCTTTATAAGGATAAATTCCGTATCCCCAGCCTGTTTTTCCACCCTTTTTCATCCAATCGACGTACGCACGCCGCAAAGAGGTATCCGCAGGCAGTTTTTCTATATCGCCCGTATACTCGCAATCGAAGAGTCTCCAAACCTCGTTATAATTCTCAAATTCTCCGCTGCCGACAATCGTAAAACGGGAAATAAACGAATACAAATTCGAGTTTGGCTTTAAAAGTTGCTTGTTTTTTGGAAACAACAACCACGATTCGCATTGAAAAATAATCCGCTTAAACCCAAATTTTTCCTTGAAAAATCGGTTTGCTCTCGTACACGCCCTATCCACTTCTTGCGGATATAGCCTATTCCCCGTACGAGGGATATGTACGTTGATAATTTTATCCTCACCCGTGAGGTGAAAGACGTTCCCCTCAAATCGTTTGTCAAAATTTACGATTTCAAATTGCAGCAAACCGAAAGTAAACCGTTCAACGCAGTAAAACCTTGCGAACCATTCGGGGACAAACGTACCCCAAATTCCTTTGACAAGCCTGCACTCGATTGCCTTGTATTTTAAATCGGCAAAGTTATCCCGCCAAACTTCGCGAGAATACCCTTCCGCAAGATAATACCGCGCACATTCTTCCGTAAGCAAAATCAATCCCAACAAATAGACGGTATACAAGGGCGTCTCCGTTTTTTTCGATATTTCCCTCATTCGTTCTAACAGGACTTGAAAGTCGGTATATCGATTCCGCCGATATGCCCCAAGGATTGCTTGCATTTCTTCTTCTGCGCGATGATACAGCGTTTCTACCGCCGCCAAAAGCGTTTCCCTTGCTTCAAGCGGATATTCGTAATCTTTTAAGAACGCCTTTACGTAAGCCGCCGCTTTCGTATACTTCATAACGCCCACGCCTTGGGAAGATCGCGATAGTGCAAGAACCATTCCGTATCCTTAAAAAGGGTATCGTTATTCGAACAAAGCACGCTGTTTTGCCCGTCTTTCAAGATCACGGCGATATTGCCGTTCATCGATTGATAACCCGCCTTATTATCCGCCACTAGGCTCGTAACGTATACTTTGTCGGTATAACTTGCAATTCTGTCCACAAACGCTTGCGTGGGGAACATATTCTCCACGTTGTCCGTGTATTCGTCACTGCCGCAACAACAGCACACACAGACGATTTCGGGCTGGATCGCCTGCAACAACTCCGCCGTGTTCGACGTGCCGCTGCCGTGATGCCCGCCTTTGAAAAGCACGCATTTCGGCAAATCGTTGTTTTTCACCAGCGATTCCTCCCCGTCCTTTTCCAAATCCCCCGTAAAAAGGTAATTGTTCTCCCCTGCCGTCAATAGCATACAAACCGAATAATCGTTTTCGTCGCTCGTTTCCTTCTCGTAAAATTCTTGATACAAAAAGTTCATCGTTACGCCGTCGGAAAGCGTATAGCTGCGCTGTGCGCCGTCCTCGTTGTTCCAACACTGCAAAACGGTATAATGGGTCGCCCCTTCTTCCACCTCTGCATCACGCAAAGCCTCGTAATCTTTACGGATTGCCGCCGTCGAATTGGACAAGCTATAATCGATAATCGTTTCGCAATGGAAACTCTCGAAAATCCCGTCCGCTTTCGTCGTACCGACAAAGCCTGCGATATGATCTTGGTGGGCGTGGGTGGCGATAACGTATTCCAAGACGCCGTCCGTGCAAAACCGACGAATATGCGGCACGATAGTCGCCGCTGAACCCTTGCGCGAGCCTGCATCAATCAGCACTTCCGTGTCCCCAACCTTAATCAACGTGCAATCGCCCGTATATTTATTACCGAGTTCCAAAAATTGAATACTCAAATCCCCCGACGTAATCGTTTGAATTTCTTCGTCCGTAAACGGGCTTTCCGTAGGGCCGTCCCCTAAGGGAACGTACTGCGAGGGGGTGCTTGACGAAGGCTTTGACGAGCTGCTGGAAGTGTCTCCGCCGCCGAAAATATCCTTAAAAAAAACCTCAATATCACAGGCGGAAAAAGAGACGAGCGAACACGCCATCGTCCCTGCAAGCAACAATGCTCTTATCCTCTCCCCAAGTTTCATCCTCTTTCCTCATTGAAAAACCCGCCGCCGTTTTCGCGGCGACGGCTTTATCCGTTTCCTAATCCTTACGATTACATAGATTCGTGAATGGTTCTGGAGATAACGTCATCTTGCTGTTCCTTCGTAAGCTTGATGAAGTTTACCGCATACCCAGATACACGAATGGTAAGCTGGGGATATTTTTCAGGATGCGCCTGTGCGTCCAAAAGGGTTTCGCGGCTGAACACGTTGACGTTAAGGTGATGGCCACCGTCGCCTACGTAGCCGTCTAACATATTAACCAAGTTATCTACTCTGTTCGACATATTCGTAATTCTCCTTATATTTTTATTCTATGATTTTTTCTTTTGCTTTGCGCCCTGTAACGAGCGAAAAACTATTTTCCCAATTAGTCCTCTTTACCAAGGGAATCGGGGGTAATCGAGAAGGTATTGGAAATACCGTCTCTCGAATATTCGTAGGGAAGTTTTGCAACCGATTCGAGGGACGCCAACGCACCGTTTGCGTCTCTGCCGTGCATCGGGTTTGCACCGGGAGCAAGAGGCGTACCCGCTCTTCTGCCGTCGGGCGTGTTCCCCGTCTTCTTACCGTATACGACGTTGGACGTGATGGTAAGAATCGAAGTCGTAGGAACGCTTTCACGATAGGTGTAGTGGCTCTTAACTTTCTTCATGAAGGTCTTAACCAACCATACCGCGATTTCGTCTGCGCGATCGTCGTTGTTACCATATTTAGGGAATTCGCCTTCAATACGGTAATCTACTACGATACCGTCTTCACTGCGGATCGGATATACCTTTGCGTACTTGATTGCAGACAAAGCGTCAGCCGCGCAGGAAAGACCTGCGATACCCGTTGCGAAGAAACGACGAACGTTGGTGTCGTGCAACGCCATTTCAAGCGCTTCGTAGCTGTATTTGTCGTGCATATAGTGGATTACGTTCAAAGTATTCACGTAAAGCTCTGCAAGCCACGTCATCATGTTATCGAACTTCGCACAAACTTCATTAAAGTCAAGCGCGTCGTTGCTGGTGATCGCCGCAAATTCGGGAGAAACCTGCATGGGTTTGCCCGTCTTTTTGTCCTTCATCAATTCGTCTTTACCGCCGTTGATTGCGTACAGCAAGCACTTTGCAAGGTTTGCTCTTGCGCCGAAGAACTGCATATCCTTACCCACTCTCATACAGCTTACGCAGCAAGCGATACAGTAGTCGTCGCCCATTTCAGGACGCATCAAATCGTCGCTTTCGTACTGGATAGAAGAGGTACGAATGGAGATTTCCGCACAGTATCTCTTGAAGTTGAGGGGCAATCTCTTCGACCACAAAACCGTAAGGTTGGGTTCGGGTGCAGGGCCAAGGTTGTCGAGGGTGTGGAGAACACGGAAGGAGTTCTTGGTTACCAAAGATCTGCCGTCTACGCCCATACCGCCGATAACTTCCGTTACCCAGGTAGGGTCGCCCGAGAAGAGTTCGTTGTATTCTTTCGTTCTCATGAACTTCACGATACGAAGTTTCATGATGAAATGATCCATCAATTCCTGCGCTTCTTCTTCCGTGATGATGCCCTTTGCAAGGTCACGCTCGATATAAATATCGAGGAAGGTGCTGTTTCTACCGATGGACATTGCCGCACCGTTTTGATCCTTAACCGCACCAAGGTACCCAAAGTACAACGCCTGGATTGCTTCCTGCGCCGTTTCAGCGGGCTTGGAAATGTCGCAACCGTAAATGGCAGCCATTTCTTTGAGCGCTTTCAAGGCTTTAATCTGATCGGAAACTTCTTCGCGGTCGCGTACCTTATCAGGGGTCATCGTACCGCCCATATTCAACTTATCTTCTTCCTTCTTCTTGATGAGATAATCGACACCGTAAAGGGCTACACGACGATAGTCGCCTACGATACGGCCTCTGCCGTAACCATCGGGAAGACCCGTCAAGATGTGCGCAGAACGCGCCGCTCTCATTTCGGGGGTATACCCGTCAAAAACGCCCTCGTTGTGCGTTTTGCGGTATTTCGTGAAAATATCTCTAATTTCGGGATCCAACTCAAAACCGTAGAGATTCAACGCGCTTTCAGAAATACGAAGCCCGCCGAAAGGTTGCAACGAACGCTTGAAAGGCTTATCCGTCTGTACACCTACGATTTTTTCAAGATCTTTATCCAAATACCCTGCGCCGTGCGAGGTAAGCGTGGAAACGATTTTCGTATCTGCGTCCAATACGCCGCCTGCTTTAAGTTCTTGTTTCGTCAAATCGCAAACGATATCCCAAAGCTTTTTCGTAGCTTCCGTTGCGGGAGCAAGGAACGTTGCGTCGCCTTCATACGGCGTATAGTTGTGCTGAATGAAGTCACGCACGTCTACTTCGTCGTTGCACCATTTACCGGGAACAAATCCTTCCCAACCTTTGTATTGCATCATATCAGTTACTCCTAATAAAATAAATTTTTCTATATTTAAGGCTCGTCCGTTTTTTCGATTCTCACCGTCAAGCGAGCGGGCTTGTTTTCGTTGTAAAGTTTGAAGGGAATGTTAACGTCCTGCTTTTCTTTCCTCAATTTTGGCATCTATCCAAAGTTCAAGGATTTCTTCGGGTTGAAACCCCGCGCAACGCGCGAAAATTTCACCGTCTTCCACCAATAAAATGGTAGGCACTTTTTCCACTTCCCACGCTTCCATCAAAGCAAGGGTGGAATAATCCGCCTCTACGTGTACCAAGCGCACGTCCTTTCTTGCCGAGCAAATATCCTTCAAAATGGGCATCAGCGTCAAGCAATTGGCGCAAGATTCCCCACTGATTTCCACACAGCAAAGGCCTTTCAATTCTTCTTTATAATTCTTTTCCGTGATTGCCATATTTATTACTCTCTTAAGATGCGTTTCGCATTCATTACCCGCTCTTTCGTCGGCGATTGTACGTCTTTAAGCGGATATTCCATCCCCAGTTTTTCGTACTTGACCATACCCATCGTGTGGTAAGGCAAAACC
>JAZUCW010000010.1:0-6933 GCA_045639305.1 Candidatus Scatosoma sp. | reverse complement strand
TATATCGGTATGCCGCCTTTGTACAAGGTCTATAAAGGGGACAAGGTAGAATACGCATACGACGACAACGAACTCAACGAAAAGATTGAAAAAATCGGAAAAGGATATCAATTGCAGCGTTATAAAGGGCTTGGTGAAATGAGCGCGGAACAGCTTTGGGAAACGACGATGAACCCTGCTACGAGAAATCTTACCCAAGTTACCATTGAGGACGCGGCGAAAGCGGAACGTATGATTACGACCCTTATGGGGGATAAAGTAGACGGCAGAAAGGAATTTTTGGCGAAATACGCAAACTTTAACAAACGGGATAGCTTTATCGACAAGATAGAAAAGAAAGACAAGGAGGCGGGCAATGGCGAAAAGTAAAAAAGAACCGGAAATCATCGAACCTACCGGGCAACTCTATATCGAGCCGTTGGACAAGGTTTTACATTCCTCCATGCTTCCTTATGCCGAATTCGTTATTCTCGACCGTGCACTGCCGCGCGTAGAAGACGGCTTAAAACCCGTACAAAGACGTATTTTGTACACGATGAAGGAAATGGGCTTAACGCCCGATAAACCGCATAAAAAGAGCGCGCGTATCGTCGGGGACTGTATGGGTAAATACCATCCCCACGGCGACAGTTCCGTTTACGACGCGATGGTTCGTATGGCACAGGGCTTTAATATGGGAAAAACCCTCGTCAACGGACACGGGAACTTCGGCAGCGTGGACGGCGACCCTGCGGCGGCAATGCGTTATACCGAAGCGAGAATGGAACCGCTTGCCCTCGAACTTTTGCGAGATATCGATAAAGAAACGGTCAGCTTTTCTTTAAACTTTGACGATAGCTTGAAAGAACCGGACGTTTTACCCGGACGCTTTCCGAACCTGCTTGTCAACGGTGCGTCGGGGATTGCCGTCGGGCTTGCGACGAATATCCCTACCCACAACTTAGAAGAAGTAATCAACGGCGTCGTGGCGTACATTGACAACCCTGCGATTTCCTTGGAAGAGATGATGGAATACATCCCTTCGCCCGATTTCCCTACGGGCGGGGTGATCATTGCCAACGAACTTATACAGGCGTATAAGACGGGGCGTGGTAAAATTACGCTCCGCGCAAAAATCACGGCGGAAAAGACGGACAACGGGAAGACGAACTTGATTATTACCGAGCTTCCGTATCAGGTCAACAAAGCCCAGTTATTGCGCAAAGTCGTTGATTTACGGGAAGAAAAGAAAGACGAGCTTGCAGGACTTGATTTCGTTGCGGACGAATCGGACAGAACGGGTATGCGCGCCGTGATTCGCGTAAAGAAAGACGCGGACGTAGACGCGATTTTGAAATGCCTTTACAAATATACCGATTTGGAAGTTACCTTCGGTATCAATATGGTCGTCATTGCCGACGGAAAACCCCAACAGCTTGGGTTGATGGAAATTATCCGTCATTACGTAAAATATCAACAGCAGGTTATCAAACGCAGAACGATTTTCGATCTTGAACAGGCAGAACAGCGTTGCCATATTTTGGAAGGTATGATTATCGCCGTCCAAAATATCGACGAAGTTATTGCGATTATCAAGCAATCGGAAAGCACTTCGGATGCGAAAAATAACTTGATGAAACGTTTTGAAATCAGCGATGCGCAGGCGCAGGCAATTTTGGACCTTCGACTTGCCCGCTTGACCAAGCTTGAGATTAACAAGCTGGAAAAAGAACTGAAAGAATTAAAACAGCTTATCAAGAAATTGAAGGCGATTTCCAAGAGCGGCGAACTGCAATTGCAGGTTGTAAAAGAAGAAATTACCGAAATTAAAAACGCCTATCCTTCGCCGAGAAAATCCAAACTCGTCTACACGAGAGAGGAAGCGGACGGAATGCTTGCGACTTCTTCGGAAAAAAAGCCCGGGGTTCGTTGCGTGCTTGCCTACACGGCAGACCACGCGTTTAAGGTTTTGACGGGAAAACAGGTTGAAGGGTTGGAAAAACCCATTGAGGGGAAATTTAAGCCGCAAAACGTAGCTTTGAAGCTTTTAAAAACGGTAACGGACAAGAAGATTTACGCCTTTACCAATTATGGGAATTGTCATAAGATTGACATCTCCGACCCCGAACTTGCATGTAAACTTTCCGATGCAGGCGTTACGTTAAAAGAGCTTTCCAAGGACGCGGAAGAAGGTGAAAAGGTCGTTGCGCTTTTCGAGGTCGGCGAACATATGCCGTACGGCAATTTGATGTTCTTCACCAAGAAAGGCATGATCAAAAAGACGGAATGGGCAGAATACGAACAGCGTAAAGATAGCTTCCCTGCGATTAAGCTTTCCGAAAACGACGAGCTTATCGCCGTAGAAGAAGAAACGGACGAAGAAGACACGATCGTGATGGTAACCAAAAGCGGGATTTGTCTTAACGCAACGAAAGAGGATATTCCCACCCAAGGCAGAATTGCGGGCGGCGTACGCGGTATTATGCTTCGCGAGGACGACGAAGTCGTTTTGATGAGCCAAATCAACGGAGAAGGGGAAATTATTATCGCAACGGACGAAGGGAAGTTTAAGAGGGTAATTTCCTCGCAAATCGAACCTTCCAAGCGGTATAGAAAGGGCTCGATTATCGTAGGGCTTCGCGACGGAGCAAGCGTGCTTTGTGCGTGCTACGTTACCGTTCCGTATATGCTTGCCGTCGTGGAAAAGAACGGCAACGTATCCGAACTTTCCAGTGAAGACGTCTTTATCAGCGTACAGAGCGCGCGTGCAAAAAAGGTGGCGCGTTACGCGGAAGATTCGGTAAAACTCGTGTTGCCGATGTTTTATAAGAAAGCAGAAGATTAACGGGTAAAAAGAGTTATAATCTGCAAAAAACCGACATAAATATATTTCGTAATCTGTTACGGAGGGTCGGGGTTTTGTGGAATTATATTGAAGAAAGAGTATTAAAGTGCGCAGAATACATCATGGAAACGGGTTGTACCGTCCGTGCGTGTTCTGCGCATTTTGGTATCAGTAAATCGACGGTACATAAAGACGTTTCCGAGCGGTTGCCGTATCTTGACGAGGACTTGTACGAACGGGTTCGTCAGGTATTAGAGATTAATTTAAGCGAGCGGCATATCCGAGGGGGAATTGCAACGAAAGAAAAATACGAGGCGTTACACGCAAAAAATTGAAAGGAAGGGTTAAAATCCTTTCTTTTTTTATGCATTTTTTAAAGGAATAGTTGAAATTTTTAAACGGATATGTTACAATACCTTTATAGAAACGTTTGGAGAGGAATAGATGAAAAAGACGTTGGTTATCGGTTTGGGGATTATAGGCGGTTCGATTTGCGCGGCGTTGACCAAAGCAGGTTTTTTTGTGGACGGCGCCGATTTGGACGAACAAACCTTGGCGCTTGCTAAAGAAAAAGGATATATCCAAAACGCAGCGAAAGACTTTTCTGCGTACGATACCGTATTTATTGCCGTCCCTTTGAAAGCAACCTGTTCTATTTTAGAAAATGGGAATTTTAAAAAGGATGCGCTCGTTGCGGATATTTGCGGTGTAAAATCGGAGATAGAACGCCTCGTTTATGAAAAACCCCGCGCGTATCGCTACGTGGGTCTGCATCCTATGGCGGGGAAAGAAACGTCGGGATTGTCCTCGGCGTCTTCCGAGCTTTTTAACGGCGCAAACCTTATCATTACACTTTCGGAAAATACGGAAAAGAGTGCGCTCACAGAAATAAAAGAATATGCAAAAGCGATGCGGTTTGGACGAATCGTAGAATGTAGCGCAGAGGAGCACGATAGAAAAATAGCGATTACCTCACAGCTTGCGCATATCGTTTCTAACGCCTACGTAAAAAGTCCACAGGTCAAAGATTGCAAGGGATTTACGGGCGGCAGTTTTCAAGATATGACCCGTATTGCAGGGGTGGACGAGGAAATGTGGACGCAGTTGTATTTGGGTAATAAAACCTACGTATTGGACGAATTGGACGGCTTGATTGATCGTTTAATCATCTATCGCGACGCCATCAAAGAGGAGGACGAAGCGCGGTTAAAAGCGGCGTTAAAAGAGGGAAAACTCATTCGAAAACGCATCAAATATACGAGAAAATAAAAAATTTCCGCATTTTTTTACAATATTGTAAAAAAAACAACGAGGAAGTATTTACTTTTTGTTCAATATTTGTTATACTACTAAAAAAGAAGAAGTAAGGAAGAGGTTGCCGTGAAAAAATGTCGGCTGACGATCATTACTTCCGTGGACGAGCAAGAAACGGAATTTGCTACGGAAGGTGAACTCGTTTTATCTGCAAGAGAAGGTCGTTTGCGTTACCGCCAAGACGGTTCGGTTATCGAGCTTTGTTTAAAGGGTGAAACAGCCACGATAAAACGCTTTGGCGATTATACACTTTCATTAGAGCTGCGTCGCGGGGAAAGAACGAAAGGGAAACTCGGTATCGGCGGCAACGAAGGCGAGCTCGAGGTGGATACGCACAAAGTCGCTTATTCGCAGGGAAAAGATTCTTTTCTTGCTGTATTGCATTACGATTTATTAATTGGGATAGAACGGCAAAAGATGAAACTACGTATTCTTGCGCGTACGATATAAGGAAAAGTAACGAGAAGGAGGACGCTATGAAAATAAAATATTTTGGACATTCTTGTTTTCAAATTACGACGAAATCGGGCACGACGGTTTTCACCGACCCGTATAAAGGGGTTGGCTACGAGCTGCCCCACGGTTTGACGTCGGACGTCCTTTGCGTTAGCCACGGGCATTTCGACCATGCGAACGTAGCGGCGGTTTCCGCGCCTATCCATTTCCTCTTTACGGGAAGTTACGAAGTAAACGATTTGTCCGTAACGGGCGTAGAAAGTTATCATGATCCCCGTCAGGGCGCGCTTCGCGGTAAAAATATCGTCTTTACGATCGAGGCGGACGGAATTCGTATTTGTCACATGGGGGACGTTGGCGAGTCTTGCTCGGAAGAATTGGTCGAAAAGATTGGCGAAGTGGACGTGTTGTTAATTCCCGTTGGCGGAACGTATACCGTGGATGCAATCGGGGCAAAGGAGTACGTGGAAAAGCTTGCTCCCAAACTCGTTATTCCGATGCATTATAAACCTATGGACGGAACGCTCGATATCAATAATGCAAAACTCTTCCTTTCGCTGTTTAAAAAAGAGGAAATTTTGACGGTTAGAGGCGGGGTGTTGGAGTTTACGAAAGAAGATTTTTCAAAACTCCCTAAAGTTATCTATATGGAAAGGATAAACAAAAGATGATTGAAAAAGACGTAGAGAGATTTAAAACGGAAGGGCGATTATTCCTGAATACAAAGGGGCTTGCCAGTTTGCGCTCTTATGCTCGCGAAATCGGTGTGGACAGTCCCACGAAAGATAAAAACAAACCCGAGCTTATCGAATGTATTTTAGCCGTTTTAACGGGAGAGACGCTTGCTATTGAAAAAAGCAAACGCGGCGCACCTGTAAAAAGTGACGTGATTGACCCTACGATGCCTAAAGAAATGGAGCGTTTGTGCGCTTTATATTTAGAGGGGGCGACGGCGTCGAAGAGCGAAGAAAGCGAATATCCCAAAACTGATATACCCATATACGATTTTGCGGAAGAAATGAAAAAACTTCGTGAGAAGAATAAGGGGTATTATTTTTCCGATTCCTATTTAGAAAACGGTTTTGAAGCGACGATAGAAGAATACGTAGGGCAATTGGCAACGATTAATTCCGTGCCGCTTTTGCTTCCGTTGGATTGTATCGATTCTAATGAAAAAGTTATTATTTCCATAGAATTCATACGGCAATACGATTTGCGGGAAGGAGACGTCGTTTCTTGTTACGTTCGCAAACGAAAGGGTATTTTCGTTGCGGTTCGGATTATAAAGATTAACGGGATTCCAGGAGAGGAGTTGCGGCGTATTCGCTTTGACGAGGGGATGGTGACCTATCCAGACGAGCCGCTTTGTTTTTATCAAGACGGAAACTATTCAAAAATAGAACACAAATTTTTTGATTGGATTTCTCCCATATATAGGGGACAACGCGCTTTGATTACGGGTGCGCCCAAAAGCGGAAAAACGAAAATATTGCAAGAATTGGCGCTTTCAGCGCACGCTTTAAACGAATACGTACGAGTTTTCGTTTTGTTGGTGGACCAGTCCCTTGAAACGGTAAACGCGTTCCGCAAGTCCTTGCCTAAAGACCGATTGGTGTACACGACCTACGAGGAAGAGGCGGATCGGCAGGTTTTTGCGGCGAAGTTTCTTTTAAATCGAGCAAAACGCTTTGTGGAATCAGGGAGAGACGTCGTGCTTGTGGTTGATTCGTTAAACGCCTTGGCACGCGCTTTCAACGATACGGAAGAGTCGGCGGGCGGAAAAATGCTTCCTTGCGGTTTGGAGAGTAAAACCGTGCATTTTATTAAAAAATATTTCGGCGCGGGAAGACGTATGGAAAGAGGCGGGTCGTTGACGATCATTGGCGGCGTATCCACGGCAACGGGCAACCCTGCGGACGAATATTTGGCAAGCGAATTGGCAACCCTTTCGAATTTGAAGGTAACGCTTTCCGATTCTATGGCGGTAAAACGTAGCTATCCTGCGTTAGACCCTTGCAAAATTCAACGGGAAGGGAACGAAACGGGGACGAAAGAAAAATTCTTACGGGACAAAATTTTACCCGCTTATAGCGAAGAGGATTTGCGTAAAAAATTGGAAGGCGCACTTTCTTACAAGGATTTTTGCGCGCGGATAAAAGGTCGCGAAAAATCTTAAAAAAATGAACTATTTTATTTTTCTATATCCAAAAGTAAAGAAAAAATTGAAAACCCGCTAAATTGGCGGGTTTTTTTATTTGCTTCTTGTTCTTGGTTATAAGTTTTTTCTATACCATATTTTGTGTCCATAGACTTGACTTTAACACAATATATGGTATAAT
>JAZUCW010000009.1:0-13344 GCA_045639305.1 Candidatus Scatosoma sp. | reverse complement strand
ACGGGTATGGGCATTGACGAGCTCCTTGACTCCGTCAATCTCGTAGCGGAAATGCAAGAGCTCAAAGCCAACCCCGATCGCCCGGCAAAGGGTACGATTATCGAGGCGAAACTCGACAAGGGCAAAGGGCCTGTGGCAAGTATCATCGTGCAGACGGGTACTTTGAAAACGGGCGACAATATCCTTTCGGGTACGACGATGGGGCGTGTGCGTGCGATGTTCGACGATAAGGGCAGAGCGGTTAAGAGCGCAGGTCCGTCCATGGCAGTATCCATTCTTGGTTTGGAAGACGTACCGAACGCGGGCGATAGCATTATGGCGGTTGATCAAGCGCTTATGAAGCAGGTACAGGAAGAAAGAAAGAACCGTCAACGTGAAAGCATGATTAAAGAACAAAGCCGCGTTTCGCTCGACGATATCTTTGCGCAAGTGGAAGAGGGGAAGATGAAGAACCTCAACCTCATCGTCAAAGGGGACGTACAAGGCAGTGTAGAAGCGGTAAAACAGTCGCTTGAAAAGCTTACGAACGAAGAAGTTCGCGTAAAGGTTATTCACTCGGCGGCGGGTGCGATCAACGAAGGCGACGTAATGCTTGCGGACAGTGCCAACGCGATTATTATCGGGTTCAACGTTCGTCCTGATACGAAGGCGAAGAAACTTGCGGAAACGTCGAAGGTGGACGTCAGAAGTTATCGTATTATTTACGAATTACTCGACGATATGGAAGCGGCGCTGAAAGGTATGCTTGCGCCCAAGTTGAAAGAAACGCTTACGGGTAAGTGCGAGGTTCGTCAGACCTTCAATATCACGGGTGTGGGTACGATTGCAGGCTGCTACGTTATCGACGGTAAGATTGTTCGCGGCGGTAAATTGCGTATCTATCGCGAGGATATTATGATTTGCGAAGGCGGCGTAAAGCAGTTGAAGCGCTTTAAAGACGACGTGAAAGAAGTCAACTACGGTTACGAATGCGGTTGCGCAATCGACGGCTTTAACGAAATTCGCGTAGGCGATATCATCGAATGTTACGTTACGGAGGAGATCAAAGCGTAATGAAGGTATCGAGAACTTCCCGTTTAAACGGGGAATATCAAAAAGAAATCAGCGAAATTATCCGTCTTGGCAAAGACAAGATGATGGGGGTTAGCGGCTTAATTTCCGTAACGGAAGTGGACGTTGCACCCGATTTGAAAACGGCAATCGTTTACGTGAGTATTTACGGCAAAGACGAGGAGGGGACAAAAACCTCCTTTAAGGCGTTACAGGAAAATGCGGGGTATATTCGCCACCGCCTTTCGCAAGTAATGCAGATGCGTACCGTGCCTGCTTTGACCTTCCGTATGGACGGCAGTATGGTTTACGGGGCGAAAATGGACGAGCTGTTTAAAAAGATACACAAAGATTTGCCTGAAAACACGGACGAAGAATAAAAAAGGAAACGCGTACTCGTACGCGTTTTTCCCTTAAAAAGGAACTTTTATGGAAAAGACTTTGCAAAAAATTGCAGACAAAATCAAGACGGCAAAATCCGTTTTAATTGCTTGTCATATGCGCCCCGACGGGGATGCGTACGGCAGCGCTTTGGCGCTTTCCGCGGCGCTTGACGTTTTAAAAATACCCAACCAGGTATGCGTTGAATCTGATTTACCCTCGAACTTGGCGTTTATCGACGGCGTTGATAAGGTTAAGAAACAGCCGTCGGGAGAGTACGACTTGTTCGTTTGCGTTGATTGTAGCGACGAACAAAGATTGGGGGCTTTATTAGAGGAGTTTATAAAGGCGAAGCGCTTGCGAATCGATACTGTCAATATCGATCACCATATCTCGAATACTCGCTATGCAAAGGATAACTACGTGCGCGAATGTTCTGCAAACTGTATGAACGTCGCGGCGTTGATTCGATTGCTTGGCGTAGAAGTGAACAAGAAAATTGCGGAATATTTGATGATTGGGTTGTTGACCGATTCGGGGATTTTTTCACACGACGACGTGGATGAAGAATGTTTTCTTTTGGCGGCGGAGCTTGTAAAGGCGGGGGTGGATATTCGATATTATCAATACAACCTGTTTAAAAAGCAAGCGAAGGCACGGGCGGCGTTGTTTGCAAAGACGATGTCAAGGATTCGTTATTATCACGAGGACCGCTTTGCTGCAATCGTGATAACCAAACAAGCCATGGAAGAATGTGGCGCGGATAACGGTATGACGGAGGGGTTTGTCGACTTCCCGTTGAACGTGGACGGGGTTGAGATTGCGGCTTCTATCATGGAAGTCAAAAAAGGACAATACAAAATTTCCCTGCGTTCAAAAGAGTACGCAAACGTCAATAAAATTGCCGCGGTATACGGCGGAGGCGGGCACGTCCGTGCCGCAGGTTGTATGCTGTTTGGGGACGTAGAAGAGGTTTTGGACAAGTTATCGTATACCGTATCACAATATTTAGAATAAGCAAAAGAGGAAAGACCATGTTAAAAGGAACGAAAAGGACAACGGATAAGCTGTTTAATTTTCGTCCCTTTTTCTTTTCCGCTGTGTTATTTTGCTGCGGGATTGGGTTTTACTATTTGCATACCTTCAACGGGGTCTCCGCGTGGTGGCTGCTTTTATTGTTGCCGATTTCGGGGATGCCGTTTTTCTTTTGTCTAAACAAAGAGGCTGTAATTAGAAAGTTTATCCATATTACCTTATTGCTTGCGGCGTTTTCGGCGGGTGTGATGTCCTTTTCTTTGCAGCTTAGGGACTTTGCCGATAGACCCTATTATAACGAGGAAACGTACGTCGTTGCTACGGTGGTGGAAAAGCGGGAGAACGGCGAGATAAGCAGTTTGATTTTAGACGATTTAACCATCGGGGATGCGCAGGTGGATGGGAAGATGAACGCGTACCTGCCTACCTCGTATTGCGAAAATATCCGTCTATCGGATGCACTTTTGCTGCGTGGTTACGTTTCGACGTCTACCGAATTTTTCAACCGTTACGGGTTTCGGGCAAAAGAGATTGGCGAGGAGATTTGTTTTACTTTCAGTGAGGTGAAAAGCTGCGTTTGCATAGGGAAGGAGTTTTCTCTGTTTACAAGCGTACGCAATCGTATGGAGGACGTGATTTACGCGGGTATGGACGAGACGTCTGCCGGCGCTAGCGTCGCAATGCTTCTGGGGGATTCGTCGCAGTTGGATAGGGGATTAATGGAAAATATCCGCTATGGCGGTATTGCACACGTCTTTGCCGTGTCTGGTTTGCACGTTGGGGCGTTATACGCCTTCTGTTTGTTGCTTTTCAAGAAAACACCGCTACGTGCTTTGCCCAAGGCGGCAAGATTTTTGCTGCTTGCGGTAATGTTGATTTTTTACGCGGGTGTTTGCGGATTTTCCGATTCGGTGGTGCGAGCGATGGTAATTTGCCTTTTGAGTTACGCCTCCACACTTGCGCTGTTAAAAGCGGATTTTCTCGAATCTCTCGGGCTTGCGGGGATCGTCGTCTTGTCTATCTCGCCTGCATCGCTGTTCGAAGTGGGATTTCAGCTCTCCTTTTTGGCTTGTTTAGGGATTGCATTTTTACAAAGACCGATAAGGCAGGTATGCAACGAATGTTATGAAAGGGTGAGAAAACGCTTTCCAAGGAAATATACTCCGTCCGAGCTTTCCATGTTAAAACGCGGAGATACGCTTCCGCCGACGATTGGCGAGCGGATTGCAAGAACGGCAATTTCCACGATCTCGCTAACCTTGGCGGCGCAGATTGCTACGGCGCCCGTGTTGTTAAACGCCTACGGGTATCTTTCGGGTTGGAGTTTTCTGCTTAATTTTTTGTTTGTACCGATACTAAGCGCGGGCTTTGCTTTTTTGTTGGCGATGGTTTGGCTTGCTTGTTTCTTGCCCTTATCTTGGGCGGGCGTAATTTTGTATCTGCCTTCCGTTTTATGGTCGGCGCTGCTGCTTTTATTCGAGGCGGTAGACTTCTCCTCGTTTGCAATCCGTGGTATTTTTATACCTTTTGTCGGCGGGATTTGTTATTATTTGGGCGGAACTTTTCTTTCCGATAAATGGAATTTGTCGAAAAAATGGCGAGGTCGGTTTGCGCTTTTGTGTTTTCTTTCCTTTTTTATCGTTTTCCTCGTCGTTAATTTTCCCGTATAATAATACGGGAAAGAGAAAAATACTCTTGCCTTTTTCAAAAAAAGATGGTATAATGTCCTTGTGGAACTATACGGGGAGGGCTAGACAATGAAATACGTAGAATTTAAAAAGTTTACGGACGAAAACGGCGCCTGCCCGATTTATCTATTCGAAGGGGAAGAGGTCTACTTTCACGAAAAGGGTTTTACGCTTTTAAAAGAGAAATTTTTGCAAGAACCCACCCTTGATTACGCGTCCTTTGACGGCGGGGCTCTCAAAGGGGAAAAATTGAAAGCCTTGACGGACGCCGTGCGTTGCTTTCCCTTTATCAGCCAAAAACGCTTTGTAAAAGTAACCGAATTTTACCCTAGCGAAAAGGACTACGAGCAGTACTTGAAACCCTTGTTCGAAACGCCTTGTCTGCATTCGATTTTGATGATCGTCAATACGGCAAAAGCGAAGAAAACGAAGGATGGGGAGAAGGGCGCTGCCGATTTGTCCAAAAAACCAAACGTTACCTACGTAGATTGCGCAAGGTCGGACGAGGAGACGATAAAAAAGTGGATATATCTCACCTGCAAACGGGCGGGGGTATACGCCGACGGGATTACTTGTGGAAAAATCGTTGCTTGCTGCGTGGGGGATATGTCTCGCGTGGCGAAGGAAACGGAAAAATTGCTTTCCTATTGCGAGGCGCAAAACGTTGAACGAATTACCGACGAGTTGGTGGATGCGCTCGTGTATCCCGACGCTGATTATAAAATTTTCGAGCTGGCAAACGCGTTGGCTAGGAAGAATTATTCGGAGTATATGAAAATCGTAAAGGAGCTCACCGTTCGCGGGTTTAACGAAACGGCTTTGCTTTCTTCGTTGGCGTCTTATTTTAAGGGGGTATACGAGGTTTCCGTCTGCAAGGGGAGCGACAGAGAGGTGGCGCTCGCGTTGGGGTTGAAGGAGTATCCCGTCAAGAAGAATCGAGAACAAGCGGCGAAGTTTACGAAGACGGGACTGCTTTCTGCTTATCAAGCCGTTTACGGGGCTATCAGTGGCATAAAATGCGGCGAATTGACGCCGGACGCGGCGTTAAAATCGGTAACGATGCAATTGTTTTTCGAAAAAAGTAAAAACATTTGATAAAACACTTTATTTTTATAACGTTTTTTTATATAATAATACTGACGGAATTCGTTTGCAATCTCACGCGCGCACATGCGTGTGCGAAGTAGCGGACGAGAAAGGAGGCGACTATGGAAACTTTGGCGTTGAGCGTGCAATTTTCTGCATTGTTAGAAAAGGTAAACGCATTCTTCAACTCCTTTGGTGTACTGTTTGCAATGGAAATCGTTCTGTTGTTTACGGTCATTTTCTTCGTGTCGAAAGTTTTGCGGGATAACGATGCAACCAAACTCATGATGGTGTATTGGTTATTAATTGTTGCCGGTGTGGCAATGCGCATTTTCGATAGCGGTATTATGACGCCGCAAACACTGCTCTTATACGTTTTGTTTGTATCGGCGGCGCTCTTAATTTTGTTTGCCGTTGAGGTAAAGAAGATGTTTTGGGATGTGCATACGCAAAAACCTACTGGCACGGAAAAGAGTCTTGGCGGCGGTACGGAAATCCGTTCGCAAGCGGATACCGAGCGTTGTATCGGCAACATCGTAAAAGCCTTGCAAAATATGTCGAAAAACAACGTCGGGGCATTGATTGTTTTATCGAAAGGCAGTCTTCCCAAGCAGGTTTTGCAAAGCGGAGTTGGTATCGATGCCGAGGTGTCTACGCAGATGATAGAAGGGATTTTCTTCCCCAAGGCACCCTTACACGACGGGGCGTTGATTATTCACGGACATAAAATTCAGGCGGCGGGTTGTTTCTTGCCCTTGACGCAAAAGACGAGTTACCCCAAAGAATACGGTACGAGACACCGTGCGGCGATTGGGATTACGGAAGTGGCGAACGTGATTTCGCTCGTCGTGTCCGAGGAGACGGGGATTATTTCCATTGTCAAGCAGGGGAACGTCGTGCGCTATGCCGATTACGATATGCTGATGGACGCGTTGAAAGATTATTATTGGCAGGATATGCCGTTGACGGAGAAAAAGCGCAGTGGAGGTAACAGATGAAATTCGGTAGATTTTTAAAGAATTTATTTATTTCGAAATTTTGGATTAAAGTAATTTGTTTGGGGTTGGCGCTTTTGGTTGTTTTGGCGTTTAACGTCTAAAGAGAGAATGGGAGAATGTGTGGATAAAGGAGCTGTGAAAGGAGTTTTTATGGGAGTTAAGGTATGTAAATTCGGCGGTACGTCGATGGCAAGCGGGAACGTGATTCTTTCTGCTGCTAAGATTGTCAATGCGGATACGGAGCGGCGTTACGTGGTGGTTTCTGCGCCTGGAAAACGGTTTAGCGGAGATATCAAGGTAACCGATTTATTGTACAAGTGCGCGGATGAGATTGAGGCGGGGGACCTTGCTGGGTTCCAAGAAACCTTTGGAAAAATCCGCGTGCGCTTTACCAATATCGAGGCGGAAATTGGAAAGGATTTGCGTATTAGCGAAGGCTTGGACGAGGCGGAAAGAGAAATTGTAAACGGAGCGGGCAGGGATTATTGCGCGTCCCGAGGCGAGTTTTTAGCGGCGAAGATTATGGCGGCGGTTTTGGACGTGCCTTTTGTCGACGCAACCGAATTCGTGCGGTTTAATAAAGACGGGATTTTGGATCAGGAAAAAACTTTCGAGCTTGGAGAAAAAGTACTCTCTAAATACCCTCGTGCGGTGGTTCCTGGGTTCTACGGTTTGGGCGTGGACGGAAAGGTCAAGACGTTTTCGCGCGGCGGCGGGGATATCTCCGGTTCGATTGTGGCGCGCTCGGTGATGGCTTCGTTGTATGAAAACTGGACGGACGTCAGCGGGTTTTACGCTTGCGATCCCCGTATTATTCAATCTCCGAAATGGATTCCCGAACTCACCTATCAAGAACTTCGCGAACTTTCCTATATGGGCGCAAACGTATTACATAGCGAGTCGATTTTCCCCGTGCGTAGCGCAGGGATTCCCATCCGTATTTGCAATACTTTCCGTCCTGAGGACAAGGGTACGTATATCGTAAAAACGGATTCGCGCGGCGTGCGTAACTACGTGGTTACGGGGGTTGCGGGGAAGAAGGACTTTACTTCGATTACCGTTGAAAAATCCTTTATGAACGAGGAAGTTGGGTACGTAAAAAAGGTTTTGGACGTCATTGGAAGACGGGAAATTTCTTTCGAACATTTGCCCTCTAGCGTTGATACCATGTCCTTGATTATCGAGAATAAATTCTTAGGAAATGGGGTGCTTGACGAGGTTATTGAGGAAATTAATAGGGTTGCAACGCCTGATAGATTAATCGTGCACGACGATATCGCTTTGGTGGCGACGGTTGGACACGGTATGGCGAAAAACGTTGGTATTGCTGCCCGCTTATTCAAAGCGCTGTCAGAGGCAGGTATCAACCTCAATATGATTGACCAAGGCCCGAACGAGCTTAGTATTATCGTTGGGATTCGAAACGACGATTACGAGGCATGTTTGCGTGCGGCGTATAACGAATTTTTTAATTGAGGTAAAAAATGAAAGCGTACGTGGTAGATTTGAAAGAGAAGTATCCTTTTTTGCAAGGCGGTAGCTTGCAGTGTGTTTTAATGGATATGCCATTTGATATTGAAACGGATTGGAAACGCCCCGCCGTTATCGTGGTGCCGGGCGGCGGATACGGTATGGTCAGTAAGCGTGAGGGCGAGCCCGTTGCGGCGCAGTTTTTGGCGAAAGGATTTCAAACGTTTGTCTTAACCTATCTTTGTCAACCGGACGGGGTACGTTATCCCGAACAACTTTTCGAACTTTCCTGTGCGGTAGACTACGTGAAAAAGAACGCGAAAGCGCTTTGCGTAAACCCCGACGAAATTTTCGTTATCGGGTTTTCGGCGGGTGGACATTTGACGGGTACGCTTGCTGTAGAACACCAAAACGTTTCAAAAAAAGCAGGGGTGGAGCTTGATTGCAAACCCACGGCAACGGGGCTTTGTTATCCCGTTATTTCTAGTATACACGGGCATCTTCCTTCGTATGAAAACTTGCTGGATGGATATACGGACGAGGCGCAAGCAGAGCTTTTGAAAACCTTAAATTTAGACGAGGCTGTCAGCAAGTCGACGCCGCCTGCCTTTATTTGGGCAACTGCGGAAGATAAATTGGTGCCTGCGGATAATTCAATTCGCTACGCTTGGGCGCTCGATAGACAAGGGATTTCGTACGAATTGCATATCTATCCCACGGGCGAGCACGGGTTGTCCGTTGGCGATAAGGAGATTTGTACTGGAATGGGCGAAACGCAAAAATCGGCGCGTTGGGTAAACGACTGTATCGAGTTTTTCCATCGATACGTAAAAGAGCCGTTTTAAAAAGAAATAAAAAAGAGGCGTGAGCCTCTTTTTTATTTATGGTGCAGGGTTGGAATTTTGTTTGCGGAGGCGGATATAATGTTTGCCCTTTTGCAAGCTACATCCGTGTGCTTTCGCCATTTTTGAAATGGAAACGACCTGATATCCGTCTGCCTTTAAATCGGGTAAAAGCCGTTTCAACGCGCCCACGGTATGCTCGTATCCATCGTGCATTAAAACGATTGCGCCCGAAAAACGGTTGTCAAAGACGGCGCGGTAAATAGCGTCTTCGGAGATGCCCGTCCAATCAAGCGTGTCGATCGTCCAATCAATTAGCGGTACGGGGGTGTTGGTTTTTACTTCTGCGTTTACCTTTCCAAAGGGGGCTCGAAGCAAATGGCGGGCTTTTCCGTCGATTTTAGAAAGCAAGAGGTCCGTTTGGTCGATCTCTTTTCTTAGACTGTCTTCAGTTAGCGTGGTTAAGTCTTTATGGGATTGGGTATGATTTCCCATCTCAAAACCTAAGGCGCAGGCGGCGCTTAGAAGGTGGGTATTTTGTCTATCGAAAAGGTATCCGTTGCAAAATAGGGTGGCGCTTGCTTTGCAGTCGGGGTGTTCTTCGTTGAAGGAAGCAAAGACGGTTAGGATATTTTCTAGGCTGCGCGCAGGGGCGTCGTCAAAGGTGAAAGAGATTAACTTTCGGTCGGGGGCAATTTCCGACACGTCAACGTCGGAAAGATCCCAAACGTCCCTTTCTATAGGTAAAATAGGGGAAATAGGCGGGTTATTTTGCGTATCGGCAACCCCCTCGCTTTGTGGGACGTTTTCTTCTTGGAGGGGGTAAGAATGAACGCTTGTTTTACGGCTACAAGCGCAAAAGGAAAGTACCAGGGTTGCGTTGAAAAGAAAAAACGCTTTAAAGAACTTTGTTTTCATAGTAAAAGTATTTGTAAATAGTAAGGGGATATTCGTTTTTTGAAAAAAGCAAAACAAAAAATTGAAAAGCCTTGACAAGTCCTATTGCGTATGATATAATAGATATGATATTTAGGCGCAAAAGTTGAAAAGTTATATCGAAAAGTCGAAATGGATTAGGGGAAACGCAAAAAGGTTTTATATGAACGAGGAAAAGCAAATTAGAGAAGTGTGCGATCGCTTTGGTCTTCAAGGAGAATATCGCTTTTTTGAGGTTGTCAACAGCGGGCATATTAATACGACGTATAGGGTATATTTTTTCCGCAACGGCGAGCTGAAAGATTACATTTTGCAACGAGTAAACACCTACGTTTTCCGCGACCCTATCAGCGTAATGGAAAATATATCTTCCGTAACCGAGTTTATTCGCGCGAAGATTAAGGCGAAATACGGCACGGCAAAGCGCAACGTTTTGCATTATTCGAAAACGAGCAACGGTGAATATTATACCTTTATGGACGACGGCGGTTTTTGGCGTTGTTGTCGTTACATTAACAACTCGGTTTGTTTTGAAAAAACGGACAGTTTGAAAGTGATTGAAGAATCGGGAAAAGCGTTTGGGGAATTCCAACTTTATTTGTCGGATTATCCCGTAGAAAAGCTGAGTATCGTTATTCCACATTTCCACAACACTATTCGTCGGTACAACGCTTTCCGCGACGCAGTAAAAGAGAATGCCGCGGATCGTGCGGAGCAAATACAGGACGTTATTGCGGGGTATTTGAGTATTGAGGAGATTGCAATAAAGCCTTATCAATTGCAAAAGGAAGGGGTATTGCCGTTGCGCGTTACCCACAACGATACGAAGACGAGTAATATTCTTTTCGATGCGGAAACGTTAGAGCATTTGTCCGTTATCGATTTGGATACGGTAATGCCAGGGCTCGTTGCTTTCGATTTTGGCGATGCGATCCGTGTGGCAGCATCCACGGGTGAGGAAGACGAAAAGGACCTTACCAAGGTTGCGATCGATTTAGAAAAATACGAGGCGTTCACGCGCGGGTTTGTCGGCATGCTCGGGGACTCGATTACGGAGGCGGAGCTCGATTCGTTGGCGCTTGGGGCGATTGCGATGACCGCAGAATGCGGGGTGCGCTTTTTAACCGATTACCTTAACGGGGATAAGTATTTTAAGATTCATTATCCCGACCAAAACCTCGTGCGGGCAAAATGCCATTTGGTTTTGGCAAAGGACATGATAAAGCAACTGCCCAAGATGCAGGAAATTGTTAAAAAATACAGCAAATAAACGATTAGGTCGGCAAAGCGCCGACCTAATTTTTGTATTTAAAGAGTGCCATTAATAAAACCCCGAAATTTGCGCCAATTACTACGCCGACGGACAATCCAATCCAAAACATACTCGTTCTCCTTTTTCACAGTATAGCCAAGAAACTTTCTCTTTATACAGTATACTAAATAAAAAGGGAAAGAGTAACCATTTTTCGTTTGTTAGGATATAATAGAGAGAAGGAACGTTGGAGGGTGTATGCGGGTCGGATTTATCAGTGGAGAGGATATATACGCTTTTGATAAGGACTATTCCGCCGAGGGGGGAGAATCGGCGGACGTTCTATTGTTTGGCTTTAACGGGCTTGGCGAGGTTTGTTATGAAAAAGAATTAAAAGGGGAGAGCGGGCATTTCGAGCGGGTAGCGGCGCTTTCAAAGACTTGTAAAAATCTCGTCGTTTGCGGGTGTATTACCGATACGCGAGGGTTAAAACGCAAGTCTGTCGTAGTGGCGGAGAAGGGTAAAATTCTCGGGATTTCCGACATGTTGCATGCCGTGGACGGCGAAGTGAACAGCGGCGGCGTTGTGAAATTATACGACACCGCCGCGGGAAAAATCGGGGTGGCGGTATCAGAGGATTTGTTCTTCCCCGACGTTATACGTTCGTTATCCCTTTGCGGGGCGGAATGTATCCTTTGTCCCTTTGGAAGGGTGTACGATAGCGTGCAATCGGTGCTTCTGCGCGCGTACGCATATTGCTATGGAGTCCCCATCCTATTTTGCGCGCAAGGATACTCGTTGGCGGCAGAGATAGACGGAAACGTATTGTTTGCTTCGCCGCAAAGCCCCGTTTATTTGGACGTCGCGTGGAAAAAAGAGTACCATTTGGTGGAAACAAGGCGAAGGGGATGTTATCGCTCGTAAAAGAAAAACACGCCGTACGGCGTGTTTTTAAAATCCTGCGTTTTTGATATCGCGATCGGCGGCGCGTTTGATGTCCCGCTCGGCAATCGCTTGTTTTTTATCAAAGGTGTGTTTCCCTCGGCAAAGTGCGATTTCGATTTTGATAAGCGAGTCTTTAAAATAGAGCTTTAAAGGGACGAGGGTATAGCCCTGTCGGTTGATTTTTCCTGCAATTTTTGCAATTTCGGCCTTGTGGAGCAAAAGCCGTCTATCACGACGGGTGTCCTTGGTGCTGAATGCGTCCGATTTATCGTACAGGGCAATGTGCATATTTTTAACGGAAACTTCGCCCTCGCGCAAGAAGCAAAAGGAATCGTTCATGTTCACGTTCCCCGCGCGCAAGGATTTGACTTCGTTGCCCTCTAAAACGATTCCCGCCTCGTATTTTTCTTCGATAAAATATTCGAAAGAGGCAGTTTTGTTGGTTGCGATAATTTTCATCTTATTTCGTCCTTGTTCTTTTTTCGCTTTGTACCTGGGTGGCTTGTTTGGGGGAAAGCAAGCGGAATTCTGCCCGTCTTCTTTCAAAATCCACGTCCACGACTTTGACGTTTACGACGTCGCCAATCGTATAATTTATTCCCTTTCCAACCAAACGGAAACGGTCGGGGTCAAAAGAGAATTCGCCGTAAAGGCTTTCCATCGGGATAAACCCTTCAATGGTATTGGGAAGCTCGGCAAACAGTCCAAAAGAAGTTACCCCTGAGATAACGGCTTCGTATTTTTCGCCGATGTGGTCGCTCATATACATCGTGGTGTACAAATCGTCCACGTCCCGTTCGGCTTCCGTTGCCCGCCGTTCCCTTTCAGAGGATTGCTTTGCCGCTTGCTCGACGAAGCCGCCGTAAAGTTTTTTCGCTTTCTCGTAGCCGCCGTGTAAAACTTCCTTAATGATGCGATGAATACAAAGGTCAGGGTATCTACGGATGGGGGAAGTAAAATGACAATAGCATTTACTTGCCAAGCCAAAGTGCCCAAGATTTTCTTTGGAATACCGAGCCTTTTGCATCGAACGCAGCATAACGCGGTTGACGACGGAGAATACGGGTAAATTTTCTGCGGATTTTAACAGTTTTTGATAATCGTACGGTTTCACGTCGTCGGCAGTAAATCGAGCCTGCAAGCCCAACGCTTGCGCAAAGTTACGGAAGGTTTCCGCTTTTTCTGGGCTAGGTTTCTCGTGGATTCGGTAGACGAACGGCGCTTCTATCGAACGCATATATTCAGCAACCGTCTCGTTGGCAAGCACCATAAACGCTTCGATAATTTCGTGTGAAAATAAGGGCTTGTGGTCGGGGATTAAGATTTCGTCTTTATCGGTAAGGATAATTTTTGCCTCTTTCACCTCTAACGAAACGTTGCCTTTTTTCTCGCGCATATCTTTTAAAATATGGGTCAATTCGGCAAACAAGCCTACCATGTCCGAGACGAGCGCATACTTTTCACAGGTTTCCTTTTCGCCGTGCAGTATGTTTTCGACTTCGTTGTAGGTCATTTTATAATTCGAACGGATAACGCCCTCAACAATACGGCTTTCTTTTACCGTTCCTTTCTTATTGATGCGCATAACGCAAGAAAGCGTCAGTCTGTCCTCGTTTTCGTTCAACGAACATATTCCGTTGGAAAGAGCGCGGGGGAGCATC
>JAZUCW010000008.1:0-8692 GCA_045639305.1 Candidatus Scatosoma sp. | reverse complement strand
GCATACCTTCTGCGTCGAATACGATATAACCGAAGAACTGTGCCATCATCGCATCAGCCGTATAAGATGCGTTGCCGTTCAACGAATAGCTAATGTTGTTGCCGTCAATCGTATACGTATAGTTCAAAACGTTCTTGCCGGTATCGAAGGTCATCGTGCCGTCTTCGTTAATCGTAAGCACGCAGTCACCAGAGGTGTATACACCAACGATGTCGCCGATAGCGCCCGTTTCGTCGCCGCCTTCGTCGCCGCCTTCGTTACCGCCTTGGTTGCCGCCGCCTTCTACTTCGCCTGCAACGAAATCAACCGTGATAGTCCACGAATCTTTCGTCGTTGCTGCAACGTAGAATTCTAACGTTTCGCCTGCTGCGATGTCGAAGGAAACGCTGTCGCCGTTTACGTTGTCATAGAAATCCATTTCAGGCGTGTCGCTGTTTGCGCTCTTGAAACCAAGCCCTGCGGGAAGGTTGAAGGTATACGTACCAGATTCCGCTGCAGTATAGCTATACTTATCAACGTCCCAAGCATAGGTATCCGTCGTAGCTACGTGAATCTCCGTTGCGGTATCTTCGCCAAGTTCGGGTTGTTCTTCAGGTTCAACAATCAAGACGAAGGTCTTTTCAACGTTACCAAAGCTAAGGGTTACGGTATATTCGCCTACGTCGCGAATCTTCAATTTCAGCATCTGGTTGTACGCGCTGTAACCGTTGAGCATTTCGTCCACAGAACCGGGATCCATATACCAAGCTCTGCCCGTCGAATCGGGATCGTTATTTACAAACGAGAACTTGAAGTCGTCCGAAACCAAGAACTTGTTGCTTGCCGTCTTGGGAAGTACGTCGCCAATCCAGAACTTCGCATATTCTTCCGTCTTGATGCTGATCGTGCCTTCGATCTTCTGTCCGTCCACAACGTTCATTTCCGTCATTGCATCGTCAAGCCATTCAAATTCTTTTACGTAGTAGAATTCGAAGCTGGTAGGAATCAACGATTTACGAGGATAAGGCGTGGTGAACGTTCTTTCCCCTGCTACCTGCGAAACGCTGTATTCGTAGAAGGAAGGATTTGCGCTTGCCTTCAAGGTTACGTCACTGGTAATCGTAACGTCTTGCAATCTGCCGTCTTCACCATAAACTTCCTCGTAGGTGTATTCGAGGTCAGAATCGTTTTCGTAATCTCTGTATACTTCTACCGAGAAGTCCGCCGCGTCGATAATCATATCTTCGTTTACGGTAAATTCAACGACTACGTTATACAATTCGAGTTCCAACGAAAGGAATTGGCCAGCCGTCGTCGCCAAATTCTTGCTGTAATAGGTGTACGCGAAGGAATATTTGCCCGTTGCAGGATCGTAGCTTTCGCTTGCGTTGCTAACGCGAAGACCCGCCTTCATCTGGTTGTACAACGCCATCAAGGTGTTCGCCAAGGTCGTCGTATCGTCAGAATCGGAAGGAAGGATGCTGCCAGGAATATAGTTATAACCGCTGAGGAACTGCGCTGCGCCAGCCATCGGTTGTAATTCGTATTCGCCATAGGGCTTCATAACGGCGTAAACTTCGCCGTTTTCCTGTTCTTCGAACCATTGTTCTTCAACGCCGTTGAAAACGCCGTTCATATCGAAGGATACGTATTGGATATACGACTGACCGTTACCAAGCGCAAAGTGCACTTTGTTGGTCTTGCCGTTTTCAACCGTCTGTTTGCCTACGCCACCGTATACGGTTTCTTTTGCAAAAACGTCACCGAAAGCAACTTTGTAGTTGTTTGCCATTGCCGCAGCAAGAACCTTTTCAACGCTCGTCAAATCAACGTCGTTGATGTGTTCTTTACAAACGAGACAGTCGCCTGCTTCGTTCAACTGGTGCGCTTCTTTGTCTGCAACCTGATCTTTGTGTTCGCAAAGCGCAGCGTGCCAATGGTATTCGTCGTCGGACGTCCAATCGGATGCGAAAACGTGTTCGTGAATGTCTTCAATAACGTATTTACATACGTCGCATTCACCGTCCGTGTTTTCGTCAACGTGCTCCGCCAAGTCTACACCCGCTACGATGTGACCGCAGTCTGCTGCATGCCAGTGGTTGGTACAGTCTACCGTCCAGCCGTCGGCATAGGTGTGTTCGTGATCCGTAAACTTACAAAGGTCGCAAACACCGTCCGTGTTGTCATCTACGTGTGCCTCTTTTTCAGGTACCTCCGTGCAATCGCAGGTGTAGTCGTGGAAGTGGCCTTCAGCGTCTGCAGTCCAATCGTCACTATACGTATGTACGTGCTCGTTGTCAAACGCGTCCGACTCTCCACACGCCGTCGCAAACGCACCAACGCCAAGTACGGATGCAAGACACATGATGAGAGATTTAACACTCTTTTTCATATCAAAAACCTCCTAAAAATTTTCCATGATTAAATGTATGAATAAATGTATAAACGAATACTTTCTCCTTTTCCGTGTTTAGAAAACAATAAACGCAGGCAGTACGCATCCGCATCGCCCGTGGAAAAAAGTATCGATTATGTAAATTATTATACACTATGAAATTGAAAAAATCAATAGTTTTTTGACATTTTTTTCAATTTCATAGCATAAATTTTTAAATTTTTTTATAAATTTGCGTAAAAATCAGGTTTTTTCGTAATACGCGCAGCCAAACAACCACCCCGATTGCCCTACCGCCTGATAATACACTCCGTTATAGGGTTGTTTTTCCAACATACCCGTGCCGTCGTAAAAATACATTTGCTTTGTGCAATACCCCAAAAGGAATTCTTTCAATTCTTCGGTTACCGCCACCATACCGTCCGAGTTTGCATACGCTTGATAGCCCTCGTGCCCCATCAGTTCCGTAGGGCATCTTCGGCAATCCGCACTGCAGTTTGCACAGGTCGGAAGGCAAGCCCAGTTCGCCGTGCCTTGATTCTTATGGCAGGGACAAGTATTCGAACAGTAATAACTGCCGCCGTTGATATTGCCGTAGGTTGAAAGGAAGGTATAGCCCTCGAAGAAATGTTTGTAATTTAAGCCGTTGACCGTCAACGCAGAGTTGATGGTTTCGCCGTTCGAATTATATTCGATTTGGGTAAACGCGCGGTCCAAGAAACGGTTTGCCGTCGTTACGTTTGCGTACAAGATGGGTCCATAACCGTCCGTTTCCGCATACAGCGTTTTATCGTATACGTGATAGAATCCATCGCCGCCGCGGTCCGTTTCCCAAAGCTTAAACCGCTTTTCGTCAAAGATGTAGGTATTTCCCCCGCCTGCATATTTATATTCGGGATATTTTTTCGCATACCCTGCCCCGTATTCGTGATCGGCTACGTTATAGGTGGAAAAATCGTGTTTTGGAATCGCCATACCCTTGCCCTTGCTATTGTTAGGGCCGTAGTCCAATTCGAAATCGCCGTCCCGCTTTACCGCAAAGGTAATGGTAATGGGATATTTGTTGTTTTTCGAATCGGCTTTTACCGCGAAGGTATACACCGCCTGACCGCCCGAGCTGATATTTTCATCCGCGATCTGTACGGTGTGGATAAAGTTGATGGTATAGCTACCAATCGCACCGCCGCCGTCCGTCGTGGTGATATAATACTTATACTGCGAGCTGCCGCCGTAAACTTCAATGTACGGGTTAATATTGTCCGCCGTCGTGTCCGCCCAGCTTTCAATCGTGTACGTACCGCTTCTATCGGGTGCGTATTGGAAGAAAATCGATTCTTCCGAGTTGTTCAATACCGCGCAATAAACTCCCGTTTTGCTGAATTTATAACAATCGTACGGGCCCGTACCGCTCCCAGAAAGACGGTTAAGCGTGTACAAATTCAGAACGATGTTTTTATTATCGTTGGTTGCAAGATGGGTGTTGGGGTCGTACGTATACTCGTTGGGAACGGCAGAAAGCGTTACGCGATAATCGCCGTCCAAGCCGTCGATTTTTGCCACGCCCTCTTTGTTAAACGGCGAGGTGTGTACGCTAAACCCGTCGCTCCAACGCGCGTACATTTGCATACGGGGAGAATACGGCTGCCCGTCTGCGTGCAACGTCACGGTAAAGTCGTCTTCGGGGTTGTTATTCATGGGGGGCGGTTTTATCGGATCGATAAATTCTCCGCCCGAAGAACCGCCGATTGCTTGGTTGTATACCCCTTCGCAAGCCATCAAGGAGAAAAGCATAACGACGACGAACAAAAGAGCAATTATTTTTTTCGAAAATCTCATACTTTTCCTCCTTTACGCTTTTTTCTTGGGTTTCTTTTTCCCAAACGCGAATTTTCTCACCAAAATATCCGCAACGAAGACTGCGATTGCCGATATCAGCAGCGGGATTTGATAACTTACCTGATAGGTAGAAATTTCATTCTCGTCGTTTTCCAGGTTCGGAATTTCGCCCTCCGTGATACTACCCATACCACGCATAAACTCGTATATGGTCGCAGTATCGCAACCGACGAACGCGTTATATTCCGCCAAATACGCGATATCAAACGTTTCGTTTTCTACAAACTTCTCCTCACCGTACTCGTAGGTGATTTGGATTTTATAAGTCCCCACCAAGCCCGTTTCCAAGGTATAGAAGAACTTTCGAGAATCGAACGCAAGTTCTCTCGTGATCGTTCTGCCGTTCGGCGAAGTGATCTTCAAGGTCGTCTTTGCCTCAGGATCGAGAATACTAGGAACGATTTCGATATACGCTTCTCTGTCGGTATGTTCGATGTTGACGGTAATGGGTGTATCGTGTCTAATTTTCGGCGTACTGCTCGTCAGCATATTGCCGATAAACAGTTCTTTGTCTTCCGCCGTCCAATATTTCGTCCAAGCACCCGAAAAATTACTAGTAAAGCTGCCGACCTTGCCGTTACCGTGCGATCGGTAAGCGTACAACGGCATACTCTCGGTATAGCCGCCCGTTTTTACGTGGCTAATCGTCAAAGGCACTACCGCGTCGTATTTTTCCATCGAAATAATATATCCAGAAATGGACGGAACGCTAGCAAACCCACGAACGATAGAATCGTTGTACTTTATAATATTCACTTTTGCGTCCTTTTCAACGATAACGTCGCCGATTTCATCCGCAATCGTTCCAAATACCGCGCCTACAACGTCCTCAGGTCTGCTGATGGAATAATAATTCCCGCCTCTGCCTGCATTGACGATGCTTTGCATCGTCGTTCTACCCGTATTCCCATCGGACGGAATATAGGTGTTGATTGCCGAAACGGTCGCGCCGGCAGCGTACAACTCTTTCGATATCGCTACGGCGTCTTTCGTGCTGTCGAAACTGAACCCGTCGGAAATTAACATGACGTGGTTTTCTTCCATACGTAAAGCTTGCACGGCTTTCAACGCCTCTTCCATACCCAAACCGATATCCGTACCGTGTCCGGTTGACAACGATTCGATATAAGCAATGAGGTCTTTCCTGCAAACGGATACCTTTTTCGCACTCTGCACCTTAATTTCGCCAGAGAAGGTTACGAGACAAATATAATCGTCTTCCGCAAGCACGGACAACAAATTGATAGCCGCTTGTTTGGCAATCGTGAACTTGCTTGCCATAAACATACTATGCGAAACGTCGAGGACGATCGTATACAAACGGCCTTCCCGTCTTACGTTGCCGTAATCAACGGGCAATAATTCTTGGAACTTCGTTAAAATCTTGTCCGCAGAGTCCGTCTGCAAACGCAAATCCCCAAAGGTAATCAAACTTTTGCCGTATTGCGAAATCGCCATATCGAGCGAGTCGATAAACGCGTTTGCGTTGCGAATATCGCGCACGTCCACGTTGGACACCACGATTTCGTCGTACTCGATGATATCCTCCAAGGTAAACGGTACGTTGCTTCCTTCACCACGAACGATATACGAATCAACGTCCGCTTGATTGCCGTACATCAATTCGATAACGCTCTTGTCTTCCGCCGCGCCGGTAACGAGCAGGACTTTCGTTCTGCCTACGATTTCTTGCGTAAAGGTACGGGTGTTATTGTACGCGGAGAGATCCCCGTCTGCAACCACCTTTACCATATATTCGTAAGTGCCCGATTTGTTGGAAAGCAACTCCATCTCCACAGACTCTTCTTCCGCCGACAAAACGGTGTATTCGATCTGTTCGTATTCCTTTTCTGCTTCCCCTTCCAAAGCCGCTTCTCTTGCGTACAGTTCGACCATAAAGTTCGCCACCCCAAAGGACTGTACGTGAATTCTTGCTTTGTTCGCGTGCCCAAGGTAGGTGGATTTGGAGTATTCTACGTCTATAAGCTGTACTTCCTTGTCCCCTTCCTTTAAATTATTATTCAAGAAAATCGTGTCTACCTTGACGCCGTTTTCCGTCAATCTGGAAACGGTTGCGGCGATCGTACCACTGCTTTCGCTAACGGTATCGTTCCCGTCGGTGATCAATACGATTCGCTTTAAAGTATCCTCTTTAAACAACGTTTCCGTATAGTTTAACGCACCGACGATATTCGTCGCGGTATTGTCTACCTTTGCGTTGGCTACGCTCTTTATTTGCTTGCCCGCAGGCGTCAGCAAAATAACGTTTTTCCCAAAGCATACGACGCCGAGTTTTGAGTTTTCAGGGAGATTTTCTTCAATCTCCTCGATATACCCGTCGATTTCTTCGAAATTTCTATCCGAAGAATAGGAAACGTCTGCCACCACGTAGACGGTCGTTTCCGTCAAAACGCTCGTCGATTTCAAACCCGCCACCGCAAGGGAAACGAGGGTAATCACGACCATATGCAAACCGATGGAAATCTTCCACGCCAAACTGCGGTTATCCTTGTTCCCAACGATAAAGAAGGGCAGGAGAATCGCCAAAACAAGCGGAATTGCAATAAAGAGTAAATACGGATTATCGAAGCTGATATCTTTCATAACAATATACCCCCCAATCCGCAATAAACAGGACTGCCGCCATAATGAACAGCATCATCGTCGCGTCAAATTCACCGTCTATTTTCTTATTTCCCTTTTCGCCCGTTACGATAAACGCTTCCTCTTGAATAGAAGGTTTACTTTCTACGGGATCTGCCCCAACGAACAACTTATAATTGTTTTCCACCCCAGCCAACGTCATTCTGACGATATACGTACCGATTTCGTCCAACACGATGCTGGTGGTCGTCCCTTCCGTATCCACGAAAATTTCTCGCCCAGAGGGAGAAATTGCTTTGAGATGTTCGGCGTTGGGAAGAATATTAATAATCGCTTCGTCCCCTGCGATATAATTGGTTTGATCAACCACGTCAGGGAAAGAATATTCTAATAAGTTGCGCATCAACATAATAAAGTCCGTCGAAAGCGCAATGTCCGATTCGTGTAAGTTAAACCCGAATACGACCTGACGATTGCCAAGCCCGTTCGTCCCTGCAAAGATCAGAGGGCTAGAATCGCAGCTAAACAAAGTATGGAAATTAAGATACATACCACTGTATTTTACGTATCTCGTGATATGAATCCCGTTTCCGTCCACGCTCTTCAAAAGCTTACGTACCGCCGTTGCCGTCGACTTGGATTTTTCAATCTGCGTCGCCGAGCCAAGGTCCACCTTGCCACGCACGCCAAAGCCAGAATCCTCAATGCTTTCATCCGCATTGATCAACCAAACCGCCCCGTCGGGCAAAACGTCGGGTTCGTACGAATCAAAAATGTACAGCCCGTACTTTTCTTTCACGTTTTCGTATTGTTTCGGAGTTATCAGCGTAACGTCGGCGTCGAGCAAGGCGTCGATAACCGATTCGATAAAGAAGCCCGTTTCACTGACGATGAGGGTGTTATACGTCTTATCGCTATTCATATTATAGGTAACGACGCTGTTGTCCAAGCTGTAATCGTCTTCCTGCGTGGTACGCACTTCAATCGAATTAAACGACGCTACGTTGCAATCAAAGGTGATTTCTTTAGGCTCGTTGGCGTTGACTCGCGCTGATTTTTTACCCGCCAGTTTCCCGTCCACGAAAAAAGCAACCTCTACGTTCCCTGCGTTTGCATAAGACACGACGGACGCGGTAATACGCAACTTTCCGCCCGTATGCGAATACGAAGGGTCGAACACCCCGTAGTTTTTCTGTCCTTCGCCGCCGACTTCAATCACCTCGACGTTTTCATAATCCGCGTACGTTTTATCCGTAACCAAATAGATTTTTGCCGAAGGGTTTTTATCGAACGCCGATTGCGCCGTACCCAATACGTCCGCGTAGCTCGAAGCGGTGTATCCAACCTTAACCTCTTCCATCAACTCGATTGCAGCGTCCTTTTTCTTCACGCCCTCAAACTGCGTAATCGCCTCGTTGGACACGCAAATTAAGGTATACGAACTGCCGTTTTTCGAATCCTCGATAACGTCGATAATCTCTTCTCTTGCCAATTCGAAACGAGTTTCATCGCCGTTTTGCATATTCATACTGCTAGAAACGTCTAAAATGAAATAATAGTCGTACGCAGCGTTCGGCAACACGAAAATCGGACGGGAAATCGCAAACGCAATCACCGCCGCCGTCAAAATTTGCAAAATAAGACTGATAAGCCCCGTCAAACCGCTTAAAGGATTTCTGCGCTTTAAGAACTTGTCGCTCAGTTTCCAAATATAGGTTGAGGTAACCGTCTGCTCGTTGTACTTGTTTCTTAATATATAAATAAGGATAATGACGGGGATTGCAACGAGCGCAATAAGCCCCAAAGGATAGGTAAAAC
>JAZUCW010000007.1:0-1970 GCA_045639305.1 Candidatus Scatosoma sp. | reverse complement strand
GTGAAAGCGGGCAAGACGGTACTTTTCGTCGGTACGAAGAAACAGGCGCAAGACGCGATCAAAGAAGAAGCGGAACGTTGCGGTCAGTTCTACGTGAACACCCGTTGGCTTGGCGGTTGCCTTACCAACTTTAAGACGATGAGAAGCCGTGTAGAACGCCTTGAAAAATTGGAAGCAATGGAAGCAAACGGCGATTTCGACGTATTGCCCAAGAAAGAAGTTATGCTTTTGAAGAAAGAAATGGGCAAATTGCAGGCGAACCTTGGCGGTATCAAAACGATGAAGTCTATGCCCGGCGTTATGTTCGTGGTTGACCCCCACAACGAAGAAATCGCAATCAAAGAAGCGAAGAAACTCGGCATCAAGATCGTGGCAATTACCGACACGAACTGCGATCCCGACGAAATCGATTACGTTATCCCCGGTAACGACGACGCTATCCGCGCACTCAAATTGATCTCTTCCGTAATCGCAAACGCGGTTATCGAAGCAAATCAGGGCGAAGAAGCGCTCGTTGCTCCCGTAGCGGAAGAAGCAGCTCCTTCCGATATCGAAGAAGTTGTTGCAGCGGAAGAAAACGCGTAAATTATAGACGGAACGGGCGATACCCTCGCCCGTTCGTAAAAATATTATCATAAGGAGAAAAATAGTTATGGCATTCACGGCTAAAGACGTAATGGCGCTTCGCGAAAAGACGGGCGCAGGCGTAATGGATTGCAAGAGAGCATTGACGGACGCAGACGGCGATATGGCAAAAGCAGCGGACCTTCTTCGTGAAAGAGGGATTGCAAAGGCAGACAAGAAAGCTACGCGTATTGCAGCAGAAGGTATCGTTTCCTGCTACATCGACGGTAACGTTGGCGTTTTGGTAGAATTGAACTGCGAATCCGACTTCGTTGCAAAGAACCCTCAGTTCTCCGCAATCGCAACGGAAATCGCAAAGGTTATCGTAAAGGAAAACCCCGCAGATGTAACGGCGTTGCTTGCTTGCAACACCCCTGCAGAAGGTACGGTAGAAGAATATTTGAAGAGCAAGATCGCTATCATCGGTGAAAAGATTGCGGTTAGAAGATTCGTAAAATACACGACGGACGGTTTCTTGGCAAGCTATATTCACCTTGGCGGCAAGCTCGGTGTTATTTTGGATATGGCAGGCGAAGCTACGGACGCTGCGAAAGAAGTTGCGCACGACGTAACCTTGCAGATCGCGTTCACGAAGCCCGCATATTTGACCAAGGACGAAGTTTCGGCGGATACCTTGGAAAGAGAAAAGGAAGTTTTGAAACAGCAAGCTATCAACGAAGGCAAGCCTGAAGCAATCGCTGAAAAGATGGTTATGGGTAGAATTAAGAAGTTCTACGAAGAAAACTGCCTTATCGAACAGGCGTTCATCAAAGACGATTCGAAGAAAGTTGCTGACCTTTTGAAAGCTGGCAACACGGGCATCAACAAATTTGCGTTCTATATCATGGGCGAAGGTCTTGAAAAGAAGAGCGAAGATTTGAGCGAAGAAGTTGCAAAGCAGGTTGCTGCAGCGCACAAATAAGAAAGGATAAAAAAACGCGGGTTTGGCATAGCCAAGCCCGTTTTTTTATGCCCGTGTTTTTCATAGAAAAACAAAAAAGAAAAAAAGTGAAAATTTTATAGACTTTTTTCGTAAATAGTATAGCTTTCTTGGTAAAAGTATGGTATAATAATTAAAATCGCATTTTGCGGGCATTTTCTCTTGTAAAATTCCGCAAAGGACGAAAGAAAAAAGAAGAAGATTAACATAAGGAAGGGGAAAAATATGCAGCCCAAATATAAAAGAGTGCTTTTAAAACTGTCTGGCGAAGCGTTGGCGGGCGACCAAAGATTTGGACTCAATCACGAGGTTATCGCTCCCGTAGTCGAACAAATCGTACAAATCCATAATATGGGGGTTCAGGTCGGTTTGGTTATCGGGGGGGGGAATTTCTGGCGCGGACGTC
>JAZUCW010000006.1:0-2499 GCA_045639305.1 Candidatus Scatosoma sp. | reverse complement strand
GTTATTGGTGTACGCGGAACACGAAACGCGCTTCAATCGAATGCATATATTCTGCGACGGTTTCATTGGCCAATACCATGAACGCTTCGATGATTTGGTAGGAAAATTCCCGTTTGTAATCTGGGATTTTAATTTCGTCGTTTTCCAAGATGATTTTGGCTTCTTTAACATCCAAAGAGATATTGCCTTTTTTCTCACGCATGGTCTGTAAAATATGGGTCAATTCACCAAAGAGGCATACCATGTCTTTGACGAGTGCATATTTTTGACAAGTTTCTTGGTCATTATCAAGGATTTTTCCTACCTCGGTATAAGTCATTTTATACTTTGAACGGATAATCCCTTCCACGATTTCACTGCTTTTTACATTGCCTTTTTTATCAATGGTCATAAGGCAGGACAAGGTCAATCGGTCTTCGCCCTCGTTTAAAGAACAGATACCATTGGAAAGAGCGCGGGGGAGCATCGGTAAGACACGGTCGGGGAAATATACGCTCGTGCCTCGTTCGAACGCTTCTTCGTCCAGCGCCGAGCGGTAGCCGACGTAATGACTGACATCTGCAATATGCACGGACAAAAGATAGTCATCGCCATCCTTTTCCAAGGAAATTGCGTCGTCGATATCCCTCGTGTCTTCCCCGTCGATGGTGACGACCAGCTTTTCGCGGAAATCTTCGCGGCCGATAAAATCGCTAGGCTGTATGCCTCGTTCTTCTTGGCGTTTTGCCTCTCTTTCTACGTGCGAAGGGAATTCCTCTTTTAAATCGTAGGAACGGATAATGGATAATTCTTCCGCAAAAAAGTCATCCTCGTCGCCTAAGATTTCTATAATTTCTCCGCCAGGCGCTTTGCCGCGCGGATAGGAAGTAATCTTTGCGACCGCTTTTACTCCGTTTTTGATGTGAGAACAATCAGAAAGGGGGATATAAATTTCGGTGGAGAACTTCTTTTCGTCGGGGACAAGATATCCTGCCCGACGGTCGCGGCGGAATACGCCCACGATTTTGGCAGGGTTGCGCTTTACGATGTGTACGACTCTGCCCTCGTCGCTTTCCCCGCCAAACGCCCGTTCTATTAACACGGTGTCGCCGTGCAATGCGCCGTGCAAGCCTTTATGGGGGATAAAAAAATCGTTAGCATAGCGTTCTTTATCTTCGGGCAATAGAAAGGCAAACCCGCGTTCGTGCCCTGAAAGAACACCTTTAATTAAGCCTAATTGTTCACTCGTTCCATACCTGCCCCCATTGTTTTGGTACAGTTCGCCCTTTTCCACGAGGAGAGATAAACTCTCTTCCAACCGCCGTTTTTCACGGTAGGGGATTTGCAGGATTTTACAGATTTCCAAAGAGGTCTTATTGGCAATCGTCCCGTCTTGAAAACGGTCTAGTAATAAATTTTTCAAACTCATAGTACACCTCCTTTTACAGTATGTAGAGGTTTTCAATAAAAAAGGCGGCTTGTTGAAAAAAGCCGCCTGTGTATTTGATGATAATTATGCGAAGAAAACGGGGAGTTTCAATACGACGAAGAATGCAACGGAGAAGATAACGAGGACTGCCATACAAATCCAGGTCCATTTCTTCAATTTTGCTTCAATCGATTTGCCTTTATTCTTCCCGAAGAAAGTTTCGCTCGATCCGCCCAACGCGTCGATGCCCGAGGAGTTGCTGGGTTGCAACAAAACGAGAATGATTGCGGTAAGCGCGGCAACTGCCATCAAAACAATCAGCGTAATGCACAAAGCGTTGTGGACGGTTTCGTGCGTCTGGGATTTAAAACTTGCAAGTAAAAAATTTAACATATTTTTTAATCCGTTCCTTTTTCTTTTGACGGCAAACTCTGCCGTTTTCCAAAATTACCTATTGATTATACCATACTTAACGGAATATCGCAACTATTTTTTACGGCAATTTTTGATTTTTTTTCAATTTCAAGAAAAAAGGACGGCGTAAAAACCGTCCTTTTTAGAAACTATTTATTTGATAAGCGTTTTCCCCGTCATTTCTTTGGGTTGTTCCAAATTCATGATATCGAGAAGGGTGGGGGCAAGGTCCGCCAAAACGCCGTCTTCACGCAGAGAAACGTTCTTGTGTTCTTCGGAAACGAGGATCACGGGAACGGGGAACGTCGTGTGTTGGGTGAACGGCATTTTTCCGTCGTCTGCGATCATCTGATCGGCGTTGCCGTGGTCAGCCGTAACAATTGCGCTGCCACCCATCGCAAGAATTTTGTCCGTTACTTTCTTCACGCATTCGTCTACCGCGTGTACCGCTTTTGTCGCAGCGTCCATCACGCCCGTGTGGCCGACCATGTCGCAGTTTGCAAAGTTCAAAATTACGACGTCGTATTCGCCTTTATCCAATTCCTCCAAAACCTTTTCGGTTACGGGGTACGCGCTCATTTCAGGCTGCAAATCGTAGGTAGCAACCTTCGGGGAAGGGATAACGATACGGGTTTCAAGTCGGAGGCCAAGCGGTCTTAGGAAGACAAATTTGGTGG
>JAZUCW010000005.1:0-17781 GCA_045639305.1 Candidatus Scatosoma sp. | reverse complement strand
ACCCCGCCTTCACCTCGGCGTCCGATTCGCCGTTGATCATATCCGCAACCCCTTCCGCGGAAGCCAAGGAAAGCTTTCCGTTTAAAAAGGCGCGTTTGGTAAATTCGCCCCTACCTGCTGGTTTTGCCCCCAAACGGAAGGTTTGGCGTAAAATACCGCGCGCAACGTTTTCCCCGCCGTGGCATTGAAACTCCACGACGTCCTCGCCCGTATAGCTTGCAGGCGCTTTAAAATATACACACAGCCCGTAATCGAAAAAGCTGCCGCCGTCGATTTGTCCGGGGTACATACGGTAGGGTTCGAAATCCTCTACCTTAACCTTACCCACGGGGGTAAACATCTTCGTTACAATCGACAACGGGTTTTTCCCGCTGATACGGATTATGGCAACGCCACCCTTTCCCGCCGGCGTGGCAATCGCCGCAATATTTTCTTCCATCATACCTTTTTTCTCCAACCGCCCTATAAAAAAGCGGCGCTCGTATTATAATTGAAATTTATATCCTATCCTATTATACCACAGCTTATTTTCTCTGTAAACCGTTTCACGGTTATTACGCATAAAAAAAGACGGAAAATATAATTTTTTCTTATCTTCCGTCTCGTTTTTATTCTACTTTTTTATTCAGTTAAAGAATTCGTCGCTATCCCCGTTGTTTTTAGGCACATCCGAATCGAACTCGCCGCCGAACGGATCGTCGTTCTTCGCCGAATTCCCGCCGAACTCCGCAAATGGTTCTTGCGGGGGCTGAGACGGGCTTTGATAGGGATTTTGCCTGCCGTAGGGGGCATTGTACGGGTTGCCATTCGGGTTATTATACGGGTTGTTATAGTGCGAATTATAATATTCTTGCTGACGGCGCGCGTATTCTTCCCGTCTTGCCCGCACGTACGCCTCGTAATCGATAGGACGCCGACCCGAAAGCACGAGAATCGTAACGAAACGCACCTCGGGAATAAACAAGGAAATAAGCGAAAGCAGCAAATAGCTCTTGGGCGTATATTTTTTGAACAAACCCATCACAAGTACCAACAGTAGAACTTTGTAAACGAGCTCGATAACCATAAAGAAATAGGAAACGTATTTGAGGTATTTTGCAATCGTATTATCAAAGCCGACAAGCCCCAAAAAATAAGTTTCCGTATACGGAATTCCGCCCTGCACGACCGTTTCTTCCACTAAATATTCGTTGCAGAACACGTACAGATACGTTTCCGCAGAAATGATGGAAACGACGAGAATCGTGGAAAGAATTTGCGCGAGCATTGCATACAAGCCCGCCCGTTTCATTTTGTGTCCAAAAAGGCTGCACGAACCCGCCAATTTGCCCATGTACATAATGTTGGCAAAAGGCATAAACGCAAGCCATTTATGGCGCAGGTTTTGTCTTTTTGCCATACGGAAAAGCCCCACCCCTTGCAAAACAAACAAAGTCAGCCAAATACCAACAGAGGCAATTATCGCCGTTAAATACAGGTTGGTGTAACTCGAAAAAAGAGGCACTTTGTTAAAGGAAATGCTTGGCAAAATTGTTGTGAACGTATCGAATAAACCGTATATTTCCATAGATTACTCCGTTTTATTTTCTCTATAATCGACCTGCAATAAGGTAAGCCCTTTGGCAGGCATCGTTTTTCCCAATAAATTTCTCTCGCCCGTTTCAAAGGCAAGACGCAAACTTTCTTCCGTTTTCTTACCCTTAGAAAGTTCGATAAGTTCGCCCGTCATCGTACGGACCATATTGTATAAAAATCCGTTGCCTGTAACGAAAATCTTGACGTCCCGACAACCAAAACTTTCCCCCTCTTCCACGCGAACGCTATACACCGTCCGCACCGTGGTTTTAACGGACGACCCTGACGCGCAAAACGCTTTAAAATCGTGTTCCCCCTCGAAAAGCTTTGCTTTTTCTTGCAAGATTTCTATCGAAGGGAGTTCGTCTACACGCACCGCATAGCGTTCTTTTAAAGGCATTTCGCGAGGAGATACGTACAAAGAATAACAATACGTTTTTCGTTTTGCGCTGCGATTGGCATCAAAATCCGCATCCGCGCCAAACCCCTCTAAAATACGAATATCAGGCGGTAAAAAGCGATTGAGACAGTCGGGCATTTTTTCAGGCGGTACGGTAAAGTTATCCCCGTCAAAATGACACACTTGCCCAGCAGCGTGGACTCCCGCATCCGTTCTGCCGCTTGCGGTAACCCGCAGCTTTTTCCCAAGCGCTCTTTCGATTGCGGATTCCAATTCTTCTTGCACGGAAAGCGCGTTTTTTTGGCATTGCCAACCCGCAAAACGAGTGCCGTCGTATGCAATTTTTAAAACGTAACGCATAGAATTTCCGTCCTTTTTAAATAATTGCCGCGGTGAAAATCTTTAAGAGAATAACGCCCGCAAGTAAGGAAAGCCCAACAAACGCCGCGAGCAGATCTCGCCAAGAAAACGTCAATTTTTTATATTTCGTTCTTACTTTGCTCCCCGAATAGCAACGCGCATCCATTGCATCGCCAAGTTCGTCTGCACGGCGGAACGCGCTGATAAGAAGCGGGATTAAGATAGGGATAATCGCCTTGATACGTTTAATCAAGCCGCCCGTTTCAAAGTCTGCGCCACGCGCCTTTTGCGCGTTCATAATTCTGCCCGTTTCATCGGTAAGAATAGGAATAAACCGCAACGCAATCGACATAATCAACGCCAATTCGTGAACGGGAAAGCGGACGAGCTTTAACGGGAAAAGTAAACTTTCAATACCGTCCGCCAAAGATACGGGCGTAGTCGTCAACGTTAAAATAGAAGAACCGAGGACGAGCAAGAATAACCGCACCGCAAGAAAAATGGTATAATACAAAGCTTCCTTCGTAATCACGGTGAATTCCCAACCGAATAAAGGCTTGTATAGCGGCGTGCCATCCCGATAGAAAAATAGGTTAAGCAGCGCCATGAAAATCAAGATAAACAGCACCGCTTTTACCGAGCGCAACAAGCTTTTGAACGGCACGCGCGAAAAGGCTGCAATCAATACGAATACGCCGGCACAAGCGCCTAGAGCGTAAAAGTTTTTGGACATAAATACCGCAACGATATACACGATTAAAAACAAAATTTTCAAGCGAGGATCCAAACGATGCACGAAGGATTTTGCAGGATAATACTGTCCGAAGGAAACGTCACGCATTGTCCGCACCTCCTTGACAATCCAAGGATAAAGGCGTACCTGTCCCCTTCGTTTTTAATTCAGCCGCATAGGAAAGCGCCGCGCGAACAAACCCGTCCACGGTATAATCGTTATCCAAAAAGATATTCCTTTCTTTCAATTTTTCCGTAAGGCGCGCACAGAAAGGCACGTCCAAGCCCAACGCGTTTAACGAATCTATTTTTTCAAACAAAGCCTTCGGCGTGTCGACCGCCACAATTTTTCCTTCCGAAAAAATTGCCGCACGATTGCAATTTTCTGCAATTTCGTCCATATCGTGCGAAACGATAACGACCGTTTTGCACCAATCGGCGTGAATTGTATGAAGCAAGGACATGATCTCCGCTTTCCCAAGCGGGTCCAATCCCGCGGCGGGCTCATCCAAAACGAGAATTTCAGGTTTCGTTACGATAACCCCTGCAATCGCTACGCGGCGGCGCTGACCACCCGAAAGTTCAAACGGGGAACGTTTTTCCACTTCGTCATAATTCAGCCCAACCGTCTCGACGGCTTCTTTTACCGCCTTTTTCAGTTCCTCCTCCGTAACGTCCTTTTTGAAATTTTTCAACCCAAAAGCCACGTCTTCGAAAACGGATTCTGCAAATAATTGATGTTCTGGGTACTGGAAAACCATACCGACCTTGCTGCGCAACGCTTGGAAATCCGTCTTTTTATCCGTCAAATCAAATCCGTTGACCGTTAAAATAGGCTTTGGTAAAATCGGCTCGCCTTTTTTTTGCTTCTTTTCTTTGTATTTTTTCTCTGCCGTAGGCACTTTTAATAACGCGTTTAAATGCTGAACGAAAGTAGATTTACCACTGCCCGTATGCCCTATAATTCCGAAAAAGTCCCCCGCTTCGATTTGTAAATTCACCCCGTTTAACGCAAAGGTAGCGAAAGGCGATTTTGCATTGTAAACGTAGGAAAGATTTTCGCAAACGATCTTCCCAATTTCCGCTTCCATATTTTCGTTTTTTTCAAGAGGTAAAGCGTTATTTTCCGTTTTTAAAATCTCAAAATCCGCCTTTAAGGCATTGCAAAAATTGTCCGCTATCCCATCCTCGTCTACGCCATCTAAAACGGGCAAACCGCCATTAGTCAATCCACGGCACACGCGAACGGGTCTAGGCAAGGCTAACGAATAGTTATCCAGCCCTTTTTCATCCGTTAAAATTTCTTCGGGTTTGCCTTGCATTACGATTTTTCCCTTATGCATAACCACCGCACGATCGGCAAGCAACGCCTCTTCAGGGAAGTGCGTAATCAATAAAACGGTAATTTTTTCCTCGCGGTTGAGGCGCAACACGACGTCCATAACCTCTTTCCTGCCTCGAGGGTCGAGCATTGCCGTCGCCTCGTCTAAAATCATTACGCGAGGTTTCAACGCCAATACCCCTGCGATAGCAATACGCTGTTTTTGCCCACCCGAAAGTCTCGTAGGCGTAGCGTGACGAAACTCCGTCATTCCAACTGCATTTAAAGCGAATTCGATGCGTTCGCCGATTTCCTTTCTAGGAACGCCGATATTTTCAGGACCAAACGCAATATCGTCCTCAACGATAGAGGCAACGGTTTGGTTGTCGGGGTTTTGGAAAACGATACCTACCTGCTTACGAATTTCAAACAATTTTTTCGAATTCTGCGTATCTTCGCCAAACACCGTAATTTTTCCATCGTTGGGGCTTAACAAGCCGTTACATAAACGAGCGAGCGTAGATTTTCCACTGCCGTTGTGTCCCAATACGGCAACGAATTCTCCTTCTTCCAAGGTGAAGTCAACCCCGTCGAGGGCGTAAGAACCCTCGTCGAAAAGCCCGTCTCTATTTTCGGTCTCCTCGCCGTCTTCGTATGAAAAATATACCTTTTCGAATTTTATCGCTTCCATAATCCCGTTCGTATACCTTCTTCTGTCCTTAAAGGTTCTTGCGCAACGAGGCGCTTTGTTTATTATAACAAATATTTCCGTCAAATACAATGAAAATGGGGTGAAATTCTATTTTTTAAATGAAAAATTTTCTTTTCCTTTGATTTAAATAAATCAAAAGCACACCCGTCCAACAATAAAACCAAAAAAAAGACGGGTTTCCCCGTCCTAAAATTACAATGACCTCGTACCTGCCCCGCTTATTTTATATTTTGCACGCGATATTCCCCGTTTTTATACAAAGTTGCCATTATATGCGAAGACACGTCGGTACGATAATATTTTATTCCTAACGAAGTCAATCTCGACAAAAGTGTGGGCGCAGGATGACCGTATTCGTTTCCCTTGCCGCAAGAAATTATCGCCGTTTTAGAATGGAGATACTCTAAAAATTCCTTTGAAGTCGCATCCGCGCTGCCGTGATGGGAAACCTTGATGATCTCCGTATTACCCAAATCAACCCCGCGCGCTTGCCAATACCCCTTTTCGTCGTCCTTCATCAATCGTTCTTCAACGGACGCAGGCGCATCCCCCGTAAAAAGGACGCTGCTGCCTTGATAATCCAACCAAACGACGCCGCTATACAAATTTTCCTCCGCTTGACCAAGCTCGTTTTTTAATTCTGTAATATATTCCACGTCCTCTTCGTAGGGATATAAAAAGGAAAGTGTATAAGGATAGCGCGCATCTTGCGAGGTAATATTAGGGACCTTCCGCGAAGTGTATTGCCAACGGCAATCCGTCTTATTTAAAGCCGCGTAAAACTCTGCATAAGCACTGCTTGATTCGGGCAACGACGGGGGCAGGTACGCGACGAACACGTCAAAGTAACGCAAAACCTCGTCCAAACCGCCACAATGATCCTTGTCTGCGTGCGTCACGAGTAGGTAATCAATTTGCTCGATATCGAGCGCGTTTAAATAACGAAGCAAGGATTTCGTTGCATTTTTACTACCGTCCCCGCCGTCGATGAGGAAATTTCTCCCGTCTGGCAATTCGATAAAAGTAGCGTCGCCTTGTCCCACGTCGATAAAATGCACGCGAAGCTCCCCTGTCTTTCTTTCAGGGACGTCCGGCTTACCCACGTGATACTTCCAACTATCCGGCGGTACGAACGCCGAAAAAATACAAAGCGCCGCAATACATAACAAAAGGATACCGAGCACAACTCGTTTCACGGTTTTTAGCCGTTTCTCAACCTTGAGTTTTTCTGCTCTGTATCCCATAATTTCTTTTGTACCTTATTTTTTAATCAACGTATAGGTCTAACCGGTGCTTTTTCAATCGATTTATATACCTCTTCCAACGCTGCGCCATCGTAATCTTCTATCCGTCCTGCGTCCGCAAGTTTTGATATATTAGGGTCTAACGGCATACGAGCCACGGCGGGAATCCCGTATTCCGCGGCAACCATCTTGGCTTTACTTGCACCGAACACCTCGATTTTTTTACCGCAATCGGGGCAAGAAAGATAGCTCATATTTTCCACTAACCCTAAAACGGGCACGTTCATAATCTTTGCCATATTCACCGCTTTTTCCACGACCATCTTAACAAGGTCTTGCGGTGTGGTTACGATAACGATCCCCGAAATGGGAATACTTTGGAACACCGTCAAAGGCACGTCGCCCGTTCCCGGGGGCATATCGATAAACAATAAATCGACGTCTTTCCAAATCACGTCCGTCCAAAACTGCATCACCGTACCCGAAATCACCATCCCGCGCCAAATAACGGGGGAAGTTTCCTCGTCAAGTAATAAATTCATGGACACCATCTGCATCCCCGACGGCGACAACACGGTATTAATCCCTTTTTCATCCCCCGTAATGCGGTCTTTTACACCAAACATATGCGGAATAGAAGGACCTGTAATATCCGCGTCCATAATCCCCACCGAGAGCCCTTGTTTTTGGGCAAACGAGGCAAGCAGAGAAGTCGTCAAGGACTTTCCAACCCCGCCCTTTCCGCTGACAACACCGATGATTTTTTTCACCGAAGATTTCTCATGCGGTTTTTTTAATAAGCTTTCTGTTTTTCTCGACGCACACTCGGACGAGCAGCTCGAACAATCGTGTGAACATCCCATATCACGCACCATCCTTTTCTAATATTATACACCCTTTTTTATTACAATGTCAACCGTTGAACGATTTAAAACGTTTAAAAAACCAACTCTTGCGTTTTTTTGACAAAAACTCTCGCCGTTAATCGGCAAAGACAGAAAAAAAGTAAGCAAAAACGGTTGCAATCACAATGAAAATGATGTATAATAATTAGGCTGCGCGTAGGTGGGGAGTTAGCGGCACCCTGTATCTGCAATCCGCTATAGCAGAGCCGAATGCCTTTCTCGACGGAGTTTATGGGAGGTTTGCGCGCCGTAAGGAATGTTGATAGCAAGGTCTTATGCAACGCAATGCCGTGAACCGTGTCAGGACAGGAATGTAGCAGCTCTAAGCGGATGTTTGCGTGTGCCATAAGGTAGCTTTGCAGGAGTCACCTGCGGCGTTTCCGCTTCGGTAAATTTCGGCAAAAAAGGATCGCGCAGTTTTTATTTCAGAAAAACGGAAGCGCTATCGGAAAACGTGGTTTTTCGGTAGCGCTTCTTTATCTTCACGACAAAAAAATCTCTTTTCCCGTCGATAAAATCAGTATCGGCGGTTTTTCTTTTTTTATGCAAGTTCTAAAATTTTTTTTAATTTTCTTCTTTTTTCCCTCGAATATCTAACCCGTTTAATTTTTCGTCCTCCATCACCACGCCCCGCTGCACGGTCGAATAACCGTACTTTTCCCGAAGTTTTGCCACCGCTTCTTCCGCGCGTTCCCGCTTTTTATACCCCGATTTCTCGCCCTCTAACAGCGAATCAATCGTCAACTGCTCGACGTGATAATCAAACCCCGAAAGTGTAATCCCAAGCAATCGCACCTTTTTTCCTGCGGTATATTGCCGACAAAATAAATCAAACGCCGCTTTGGCGATATCCCCACAAAGGCTCGTCGGCGAAACTTTCATTTGCCACGAATAAAACTTTAATTCGGAATCTCGCACAACGATATGTACCGTATTTGCCCGACCAACGTCCGCCGCGCGCAAACGCGCCGCTACGCTTTCCGCCAAGGCGTAAAACCAACGCTTAACCTCCGCTTTAGACGAGATATCTTTGGGTAGTGTCGTCGAATTCCCTATTGATTTTACGTCCTCTTTTTTCTTGTCCGATTTCACAGGCTCGACATCTTCCCCGCGCGCATAAACGCGCAACTGCCTGCCTCGTTTTCCAAATTTTTCCGATATCCAAGCCTCGTTGGAATTTGCTAAATCCCCAATCGTTCTTATCCCTAATTTTTGAAAGCTTTCCGCCGTGGCTTTCCCAACGAACAGTAAATCGTTTACAGGCAAGCCCCACACCTTTTCCTTGTAATCCTCTCGTAAAATTTCCGTAACGGCGTCTGGTTTTTTCATTTCGGAAGCAAGCTTTGCAAATACTTTGTTAAAACTGACCCCAATCGATACGGTCAATCCCAATTCCGTTTTTACTTCCGCGCGGATTTTTTCAGCGATTTCCCGTCCGCTGCCAAAAAGCAATATGCTTTCCGTTACGTCCATCGCACATTCGTCGATACTGCACTCTTCAATACAATCGGTATACCGAGCGTAAATTTCCACGACCTTTTCCGAATACCGTTTATAGTCGTGATAATGCGAACCCACCATCTGCACGTCGGGGCATTTTTTAAGCGCCGAATATACCGTTTCCGCCGTCTTAATACCAAAACGCTTTGCCTCCTCGTTTTTCGCCAAAACGATACCGTGCCGCTCTTTGGGATCCCCGCAGACAATCAAGGGTTTTCCCGCCAAACACGGGTTTTTCGCAATCTCCACAGAGGCAAAAAAGTTATTTAGGTCCGAATATAAAATAACGCGTTCCCGTTTCTCCATTTTTACCTCCTTTCTATTTTTCAACGCGTACCTGCCCCTATCCTTTTAAAAATTCGCTAACAGCATGCGCCGCGATATTCCCTTCTCCAACCGCCTTGGCATACTGATACGGTCTGCCCGTACAATCGCCCGCAGCGAATAAACCCTTAATGTTTGTCGAGGTGTCCCGCGCCACAACCACGTGCCCGTTTTCCGTCTTTAATCCTCCGACAAGCGCCGCCGGGGAAATACTTTCCCGCAGCATGAATACGCCGTCTACAGGCAATTCTTGCGGCATATTTTCGCCGATAGGCGCAGAAAAGACAATCTTATCCACCCGCAACTTTCCTTCGATTTTTTTGGGCATTTTAACGATTTTTTCAACGTTCTCCCGTTCAATCTCCACACCCTTATAAAGAGGGATTAAATAGAGCTTTTTAGCAAAACCAGCGAGATAACCGATTTCGTGTTCAAGTCGTTTTGAAGTACAAACAACCGCGATCGTCTTTCCCTTATATAAAAACCCGTCGCAGGTTGCGCAATAGCTTACCCCCCGTCCTAAAAAGGCGTCCTCTCCTTCAATTTGTTTTACCGACTCGACGCCACACGCAAGAATAACCGTTTTTGATTCGTAATTATTCCCTGCCTGTGTTAAAACCGTAAAGCGGTCTTTCAACGCGTACACGCCTGCCACCTTTTCGTCTATAACGGTAATATTCGCCTCGTTTAGCTGCGTCGACAACGCTTCGGCAAACGCTTTGCCCGAAACGTTTGAAAGCCCAGGATAGTTTCGGATAAGCTCCGCTTTGGATATTTTTTCACTTAACGCTTTCGAACCGAATAAAAGAAAACTCTTCCCGTTTGCCTGCAAGGTAAGCGCCGCAGAAATTCCAGCCGTCCCGCTGCCGATGATAATACAATCTACCATAGCCGTTCTCCTTTCAAAAACAGTATACCACCTTTTCTCAAAAAAATCAATACCCCAACGGGATTTTTCACAAAAAACGACCCATTGGGCAAACCATACGGTTCCACACCCAACGGGTCGTTTATCCTTATAATTTTACGAGTTTAACGCCGCGTATACGGTTACTGAAACACGTAAAGAGGTTTCATACTCTTCATAGGTTGCCGTGATCGTAATCGTCGCATTGCCTTCACTAAGCGCGGAAACCGCACCGTCGACAACACTGACAATTTCCTCGTTATCTACGCTAAATTCTATCTCTGCACCCTGCACAATCTCGTCACCAAGCTTAACCACCGTATGCAAATCGAAGGTATCACTTTCGTATAAGCTAAGTTCCTCGTGCGCAACAGACAAAGAAAGCATTGGCGTCGTTTCATCTGCAGAAACGGTAATAAGACAAATTGCAACGGAATTGCCAAACGACGCATAGCAAATCGTTTGCCCTTCCGCAAGGGCAGTAATAACGCCTTTATCGGATACGCTTGCAATTTCCTTATCACGGACAGACCAGAATATGAAAACGTTGTTTTTAGAGGTAATAACCTCCATTTGTTTCGATTCTCCTATCGACAAAGAAACTTCGTTTTCAACGAATTCAATGGTTATCTCTTGTTTGGGTTTCTCAGGCTGTTTTCCCGTATCTTGCGCCTTTTCTTCTTCACCGCAAGCACCAAAGCAAAACAAACCAATCAACACCGTCAAGATACAATACAATATCTTCTTCATACAATTCTCCTATCAGTCGAGAAGTCCTTCAAACCCAGACCCTTCTTTTACCTCGGAAAGCTTAAAAAGGTTTACGTAGTATTTAAACTCTTCTTTCAACGCAGCAAACTCTTCTTCCGACTGGTACGCCGAAAGCACCGTCAATTTGAGATAGGTAATCGACAAACGTTCCTTCATAATTCTGGTTTTCAGTTTCAAATACAAGTCGGGGTCAGTTTCTTCATACTTTGCGATACTTGCAAGCGCCTTGTCAAAGCATTCTTCCATACCAGCAACGACGTTCGGCGTCCACAAAATATCATTTTGCACCTTAGCGTAAATACCACCGTCAGAAGGTTCAAGAACGTTACGATAATACGCGTATCTATCACGAATAATTTTATAATATTCGTAGAGATATTCCGACGCGTCTTTATAATACTGTTTCATGAACTTTTGTACGAGATCTTCATAGGAAAGGTTTATATTCCACATCAACGAAGATTGTACGTATGCACGCAAGCTTTGGAAACACGGGGTATAGGTATCTGCGCCCTGCGTCGTCATACAGGCAACCCCCATTTCCTTACAGGTTTCGTACATACCCTTTAACGTACCGAAGTTATCGAAATTGACAAGATATGCCGTGAAATTGGTATCGTAGAGATACATGATAAGCTGTCCGTCCGCAATCGCCTTCCAGTCGCTCAAGTTCTTATAATATTCAGCGTTTTGCTTACTGTCAAATTGATACGCGTAGTTATAAAAAATCGGAGTGTAATAAATGTACAAATTCTTATTAGGAACTACTTTATCACTGAAAGGAACGACCTTACCTTTCTCCGTCTTAACGGGAGCTTCTTCTACACCGTAATAAGCGTAAACGATGTATTTAACCTCTCTACCCGGCTCATTTTCAGCCAACCAAGCCGACGTACGTTCGATGACGTTGTTCATAAACGCAATCTGTAACCCCGAAGGCTTTCCAGCGAATTCTTTTTTCGCCGTTGTGCATTTTTCGCAAGAACAGGTACTAAGATTATCTTCTTGCCCGAACATGAAATATTCCGCGTCGGGATACTGCTGGAAGAGTTCGACAAATTTCTCTGCCACTACCCTTTCAAGCGTCTCACCACCCATCCAACAAAGTTGCAAATCTTTCGTACCATAGTTACTGAACCATTCTGGATGATGTTTCTGATAGGTAATCCCTTTACCGCAGCCAGGAAGTCCGCAAGTACAAGCAGCGTCTGGATGGACGTACAGCGAAGCCTGACCATGCCCGTATCGAATCATCCCAAAACTTTCGCTGGGATATACCATGCGGTAGCGCATTGCAGTAACGCTGTCGTCACGAAGTTCGGCCTTTCTAATCATACGCATCTCAAAAGAAGGATTTACAGTAACCGCCTCGTATTTGTAAAGAGGGATTTCCGACTTCTTCTCGATATAAATCTCGTCTTCCGCAAAGAATTCGTACCCAATCGTATCGTAAAGAAAATCGTAAACGCCGTAAAGAATACCGCTGCTGCTAGTAAAGTCGGGGCAGGAAATATAAATATTATTTTCCACCGTCGTTATATAGTAGCCAGATTCGATAATTTTGTCTTCCGACAGCGTAACTTTTACTTTCTCATCCCAAAGGTCCGTATGCCCTAAGGAAATTACGCGGTCCTCTTTCTTTAATTCCTTTTCCGTCACGATCGGAAGCTTGTGCCCCGTCGAAACGCCAAGATTTTCCGCCAATTCGCTTGCCGCAAAGTTCTCGTAATAATTCGCGTCGTCGCGGATCAAAATGCTATATTCGCTAATGCTGCTCGTGTAAAGGTATTCCCCTTCCACAACCGAAAGCTCTTTTGAAGAAGTATCGGTCGTTTCGTTCTGTTCCGTTTCTTCCGAACAAGCCGCACACGCGAAGAATAAAGCGGAACACGCTATCGACGTAATCATTTGAAATATTTTACTTTTCTTCATACGTATTCCTCCTTATTTTACCATAAATTCGATTTCATGTGCCGTGTAGTTGTAGTATTCGTCATACGCCAATACTCTAAGCACGTACTTGCCCTTCGACTCTAACTTGAAGGTATTCTTATCCACCTTAAAGCTATCGTTGTACAGCTCGTTCGCTTTGTCAAGCATCGAGGTAACCTTGCCGTTTTCAACGTATTGCAACAAACGCATTTCATTGTTCGGCAAAATCAACATTACCTGCATGTAGCAATTTGCACCGTTATCTTTTGCCGTGCAAGTAGGAATAGCAACGTTGCTGCCTAAGGAATATTCCTTCTTCAAATTATTTTTAATTGTAATCGTAGGAGCCGTTTCATCCCTTACGATCATTACGTACGGCAAGGTGGTGTTGTTGCCTATCGTATCCTCGGCATAGTAGGTTACCAAATAAGTTCCTGCATTGTTCATAACCATATCTACCGGTTTCGTTGCAGGTGCTTTTACCAATACGTTCCCTTTCGAATCCTCAATCGTAATCGTAAAGTCTACGATTTGTCCAAGCACGTCGATAGCGTACGCCGTAGGAATATTTGCCTTTTGCCCAATCTTTTGATAGATGGAGAATTCCCCATTCAACGTGATAACGGGATTCGTATCGTCTTCCGCATTTTCAATCTTCGACTTTTCATAACCCATCGATTGGTTGCAAAGTCTCGTAATATTCATCTTGGACTGGCTTTGTACGCCCTCAAACGAAACGCCAAAATACAACGCATCCGAGAACCCTACGAAAGGTTCGCCATTGTCGTATGCAGTAATCGTCGCAACCGCTTCACCACTCGCGTCGATAATCTTTGAACAATCCTTAGACAACGAGAAATTCAACATCCCGCCGCTGGTAACGTACTCGGCCTTTGCTTTTTGACCGTTCATCTGAATAAACCAAGCGTCGTCGCCTTTATCGTAATAGAAATGCACGGAAACGGACAAAGACGCATCTTTTGCATCCGTAAGGACGATCGTCATTTTCGAGAAATTAACCCATTCGCCCTCATAGGAAAGACCTGCGACGAATTCGCTAGAATACAATTCTTTTACAAACTCAACTGCGCTATCTTGTGCAAATACAAGCTGCAAGTATTTCTTCTCGTTGAACATTTCCACGCCGTCTTCGGTATAGAAATATTCGTTTTTATATCTGCCGTCTTTGCTATTTGCAACGGGAATAACCGTAGTCCACTCCTCACTGCCCGTTTCGCCTTCGGCAACGTATCTAATTTCCGCTTCCGTTTCTTCGCCATCCAACGTAAAACTGCCTTCGACCAAAGTGTCGTTCACGTAAACGCTACAAGGCAAGCTAACCACTTTACCGTCTACCGTTTCAATAACGAACGCCTGCGGCAATTCGTAAGTAAATCCTGTAAACAAGATTTTTTCAAACGTAGGATAGTTTATAAAGAGGGGCGCCGCCGTTTCCATAGAAGAAATATTGATAACGCCGTATTGTACGTTGTTTAAATAGTCGGTTACTTTATAAACGACCTTGTATTCGCCAATCTCCGTAAGGAGCAACGAATCCTTTATCTCCAAAACTTCTTTTTTAGGGCTGTATACGGTACGCTCTATCGCCAGTTTACCACTGCCGCCAAACAACTCTACGTCGAAAGCCTGGGGAATATACACCGTTTGATAAACTTGCGCTTTCACCTCAGGATTGTCAAGAGAAATAAAGATTTCCGGTTCGTGGTCTATCACGGAAACGAGTTTTCTTTCTTCCGCTCTGTTCCCCGACAAGTCTTCGGCGCTGTATACGATTTCATAATCGCCCTTGTACTTCACAAAAAAGCTCTCGCCGTCGCTATTTACGTTAATTCTCTTTCCGTCGTCCGCAAGATAATATACGGAAACGTCCGTTTTTAACTGCTTATCAAAGTTATCCTTTGCCGTAAAGGGAATAATCGGGAAATCTTTACCCAGCACAGCAACGGGCTCGGGTGCGGTTTCATCGTAATCAAAAACAAGGGTGGGTGCAACGTCGTCTACGATATCCTTGGAGAAATCGTAATCGCCATACGATTTAATCAACACCTTACCAATCGATTTGGAGAAATTGCTTGCGGTAACCTTTACCGTTACTTCTTCCGAAGTAAAACCACCCCAAGGGTTGCCCTTATAATTTGCGACGTCGTCAAGGTCGTTAACCATTATTTTTTCCGAATCCAAATTGGACTTAGGTCCGCAATATACACGTCTTTCCGCGTTATCAATCGCTACGGAAATCGAGAATTCGGAAACGGTAATATCTTTACGGTTTTCTCCTACGTGCCCAAGCGCACGGAAACTATGTTCGATCTGCGCGCCGTAGGCTAGCTTATGGAAAGTCGCACCTTCGTAACCGCCAATTTGTTGTCCTTTTGCGCCCGCACGAACGTAAGAAACCTGTCCGTCACCGTCCAGAGTGTTCGACGAATTGATAACAACTTCGACGTAATTGTCGGGGTTTTCCGCGTCGCTAATTTTTACCGTCAAACGCTCGAAGTCCGTTTCCTTAAATTCGCTAGGAATAACGATCATATCGACGACGTTATAATCCTTCGTCAATTTTTCCGTCTTAATATTTGTGGAGAAGGTAATCGATTGCCCCGGTTGAAAGCTAACGATTCCGCCGCGAATGTCGTTTTTAATTTCGTAAGGGCTTTCCACTTCGTATTTGCCAAAGCTTACCGTTGCCCCGTCTTCCGAAATAATAACGTCCTTGGGTTTGCGCAACGCCAAATAGCTTTGCGTCTCTTCTACCCTTTCATTGTTTACCAAAGCGTAATACGTAACCTCGTACCTGCCTGCCTTTTCCGCAATGAAACTATCCCCGGAATAAACGCCGCCGCTAGGATAAACGACCGTCAGTCCTTCCGCTTTTACCGACGTTCCGTTCACGGAAAGATTGTATTTTTCCGCTTCAATAACGTCTCCTACGTAAATTTCTTCATATACCGTTTCTGCCGCAAACGCGTTTACGCTTTCCTGCGTTTTCCCCATAAACAAAAAGGAAAACAAGGTAAGCAAAACCGCAACCACTGCGCAAAAACAAATTTTAATTTTTCTTTCAACTTTCATTTATCCTTTGATCCCTCCAACAGATAAGTTAACGTTGAGTTTTTTATTGAATATTCCATAAAATACGACGATAGGCAAAGCCATTAAGCAAATACCAGCCAAACGTACGGGAACGTGCGCAATTTCATCTGGATCGGTCAACATTGAGAACTCGTACATACCCCAAGCCGCTACTGGATGCGAAGGAAGGTATACCATAGGAATTTGGAAGTCGTTCCAATAGAAGATAAACGCCAAAACGAATATCGTCGTAATCGTCCCCATCGCCAAGGGGAAGATAATTTTCGTCATAATCCCAAACGAGCTTGCCCCGTCAATCTTTGCAGCCTCCGTATAATCCTTTGGAATCATTTTGAATTGCGCGTAGAATATCAAGAAATAGGTATTCAAGAAAGACGCACGCATAATCCAAATCCCAGGGAAGGTATCAAAAAGCCCCAATTGATCGGCAACCGCAATTTCACTGGGCATTGCGCCAACGATAGGCAACGCCAACGTAATCAATACAAACGAGTAAATTACCCCGGAAAGCCTAAATTTGAAACGAGCCGTTGCATAACCCATAACGCAAGACGAAAGAGTAACCGCTACAGCACAGCCGCCCGAATACAACAACGAATTGACAAACTGTTGGAAAATATTGTACGCATATCCATTTGCTTCAACAACGAAGTATTGGAAGGCTATACTATAGTTCTCAAACGTAATCCCCATTTTCGGGAGCCAAATCGTATTAGAGTTTTTCTCTCCGCCAACAAAGAAGTCTGCCCCATATTCATAATCGCCAACGTTTTTTACCGTCGTCATTAAAACCCAGAACAGGGAAATAACCATGGTAAGCATATACAATGCAAGGATCACGGCAATAACGATGGCAAATACGTTAACTTTCTTTTTCTTAACTTTCGTACTCATTACTCATCCCCCTTTCCTTCCAATAAACGGCGTGCGCCCAAGGTCAACGGGAAGGCAATTAAGGTACAAACGATACCAAGCGCACTTGCATAGGTATATTGGTCCTTACCGCCAAATTCCGCACTCTCGACGAGGATAAACAAATAATACCCTACGGTATAATCCCACGTTTCTGCCTTGTCACCGATAAACGCAAAAATATTTGCCTGGTTTGTGAATATCGTTGCCACACTGGCAATCAAGAAGGTAGAAATGGTGGGCAAAATCATAGGAAGTACGATCGAGAAGAATTCTCGTATCGACGATACGCCGTCCACCTTGCCCGCCTCGATAATTTCGGGTGCAATTTGCGACATCGCTCCCGTATTGATAAGAAGCTGCGTCCCAAAACAAATCCAAACGTTATAGAAAATAACGGTCGGCAAAAACGAGGTTTCTAATAACGAAACAGGACGAGAGCCCATCAACGCCTCCATATATCCCGGCACTGCTTCGTTTACGAAAAATTTAAACACCAAAACGAGCAGAATGGAAGGCAAAACCGAGGGCAAGAACAAGAAAAACTTGAACGTTTTGCTAAGAATCCAGCCCTTGTAGATATAATAGGAAAATACGAGTGCAAGGAAGGTTCCCAGTACGGAGGTAAATATCCAAACCACCAACGAGTTTTTCAACGCGTCCCAAATCGTGGACATATTTACCCAAATTTTAGAAAAGTTTGCCCAGGGATTGGACCCAAATACATACCCACCGAAACCGTCGTATTCTTGAAATGCCATCAAGATACTGTTGAAATTTACGTAAAAGTAAAAGATAAGTATCTGAATGATCGGCAAGGCAATCAAGGCGAGATAAAAGATAAACTCGCCTTTGCTGCCCCTATGTTTCTTTCTATTAAGCGTTTTCATAAAACGTGCCTCTTATGTGATTATTTTAACGTGGGCCACTGTTCTTTTTGATAAGTGTACAAACCGTTAAAGAATTCTTTCGGCGATGCCGTGTTGTTTCTAAATGCGTTGAAAGGATTGTTCATTTGCTTTCCGCCCACCTTTGCCGTGGAGAACCAGATACCTTCCGTGAAGTTGGAAGG
>JAZUCW010000004.1:0-6111 GCA_045639305.1 Candidatus Scatosoma sp. | reverse complement strand
CATACCCAAACATCATCCCTTGATCCCCCGCACCGAGCTGGTCGGCTTCGTCGCCGCCCTCCGTCTTCTTTTCTAAAGACGCGTTGACGCCCATCGCGATATCGGGCGACTGCTGGTGGATTGCCGTAATAATCTTACATTTATCATAGGCAAACGTACCGAAATCGTACCCAATCTCTTTGATAATCTCTCTTGCTTTTTCCTCGTAAGGAACGTTCGCACTCGTCGTTACTTCCCCCATAATAAGCAGGGTGTCAAACGCCGCCGCGCACTCAATCGCCGCCCGCGCCTGCGGGTCAACTGCCAAAATCGCGTCCAAAATACCGTCGGAGATATTATCGCATACCTTGTCGGGATGTCCTTCGGTGACGCTTTCGCTGGTAAAAAACTTTTTCATGTAAAAAATCCTCTTTTTAACATAGTTCTTCCCGCGCTTGGGATTTGCGAGAAGTTCCCACTCAAAAAAACGCGCCCTTTTCGGCGCAAGTTTCTTTCGGGAATTTTATTATACTCCGTTTTTTTTCCTTTGTCAAGTTATTATCACGCCCGCACACCTGCTTGCAAAAAAAAATTATCCGTGTTATAATAGTTTCATGTACGAACAAAGCTTGCTGGAAAATTGCAAACTCTGCCCCGTGGAATGCGGAGCGAACCGCTTGCGCGGCGTCGGGGCGTGCGGAGTAGACGGACTGCGGATTGCAAAATATTATCTGCACCCCTTTGAAGAGCCCTGCATCTCCTTTCAAAAAGGAAGCGGGACTATCTTCTTTTGCGGATGCAATCTACGTTGCGCGTTCTGTCAAAATTACGAGGTTTCCCGCGCAAAACGCGGCAAAGGCATCACGCCAAACGAGCTTGCAGAGATTTTTAAGGAACTGGAAGATAGGGGCGCGGAAAATATTTCACTCGTAACCCCCTCCCATCTCGTCCCGTACCTGGTGGCGGCGTTTGAGATTTATCAACCGAAAATTCCCGTCGTTTACAACACGGGAGGTTACGAAAAAATAGAAACCTTACGCCTTATCGACCCTTTTGTCGATATTTATCTGCCCGATATGAAATTTTATTCTTCTTCCCTTTCAAATCGATACCTGGGAAAGGCAGATTATTTTGACGTTGCCTCGGAAGCGATTGCCTTTATGGCAGATTCCAAACCCTTACAAATCACAGGCGAGGGAAAAATGTTGTCGGGTTGTATCGTGAGGCACCTCGTTATGCCCCTTTGCAGCGCCGATTCAAAAAAACTCCTTCGGTGGTTTTGTGAAACTCTGCCAAAGGACACCTATTTAAGTCTTATGAGTCAATACACCCCCTTTGGCAAAATCGAGGGCATGCCAGAGCTTTCCCGTAAAATTACCGCGCGCGAATACGCCGCCGTCAAGGACGAAGCGTTTGCCCTCGGCATTGAGAATCTCTTCTTGCAAGCGCGGGATTCGAGCGGGGAAAACTATATCCCAAGCTGGGATTTTTAATCAAACAATTCCGCTTTCCATTTGACGAGCTTCTGCGTCCACTTCGCCGCCGTCGACGGATCGGCGCCGACGATTTTTTCTTCTAAAACCCGAATTTTTTTCAACCGTTTTTCTTGGTTTTTCATACCATTACTTTGCCGCAGGGCAAAATAAATTATACCGCGAGGTTTTTATATGCTGATTTCCGCAGACAATTTAACGTTCGGTTTCAACGGCGAAACCTTGCTGGATAAACTCTGTTTTACCATAAACGAGGGGGACAGGGTTGGGTTCATTGGCGGTAACGGCGAAGGCAAGACCACCCTTTTACGTTTGATTTTATCCCAGCTCGACAAAGAAAGCGGTACGCTGTTCGTTAAAAACGGAATTAAAATCGGGTATTTGGCGCAAAACGGCGGATACGATTCGTCCAACACCGTCTTTGAGGAAATGCGCTCGATTTTCGCCGAGGATATTCGTGCCTTGGCGGCGCTTAGGGAAATTGAAGAACAAATTGCAAACGCTGCGGAAGATTCGCCGCAATACAAGGCCCTTTCCCAAAAATACGAAAATTTAAATAAGCAAATTGCCGCACGGGATAGCTACCACTATGAAGTGCGTATCCGCACCGTCCTTGGCGGCATGGGCTTTGAAAAGGTATTCGATCAGCCCATTTGCACGATGTCCGGCGGGGAAAAAACCCGTTTACAGCTTTGTAGGCTGCTACTTGAAAGTCCCGAACTGTTGATTTTGGACGAGCCGACGAATCACCTCGATATGAAGACTTTGTTCTGGCTGGAAGATTATCTTTCGGGCTATAAAGGGGCGATCCTCACCGTTTCGCACGATAGATATTTTCTCGACCGTCTCGTTTCACAGATTTTTGAATTAGAAAACAAACGCCTGTCCGTCTTTAAAGGCAATTATAGCAAATACAAAGTCTTGAAAGCGGAAAAAACGGCGCACCTTTTAAAAGAATACGAAAAACAACAGGAAGAACGCGCGCATATGCAGGACTACGTGAACCGCAACCTCGTACGCGCGTCTACGACGAAAATGGCGCAGTCCCGCCGTCTTGCCTTAGAGAAAATGGAGCTTATTGAAAAGCCCGTACTTCCCCCTCCCCCGCCTCGGTTTACCTTCTCCTATACGGACAAGCCGTACGAACGGGTCTTGGAAGTCAACGCCATGCACCTTTCCGCAGGCGAAAAAATCTTGCTGGAAAACGCTTCTTTTTCCATACTACGCGGGGAAAAATGCGCCGTCATCGGCGACAACGGAACGGGAAAATCCACCCTCATTAAAGAAATCGTGAAAGGCACGAACCCCGCCCTGCGCTTTGGACGGTTTGTGAAAATTGCCTGTTACGATCAGGAAAACGCCAACCTCGATCCAAACGAAACCGTCCTTGGCGAACTTTGGGGACGGCATAGAGGCTGGGAACAAACGAAAATCCGCAATCTCCTTGCGCAAGCGGGGCTGTTTGCCGAGGACATGGAAAAACAAGTGCGTATGCTTTCCGGCGGCGAGCGCGCAAAACTCGCCCTTGCCGTTTTCGAATGTGAAAACGGGAATTTCTTGATTTTGGACGAACCGACGAACCACCTCGACTTGCCCGCAAGAGAAAGCCTTGAAAGCGCGCTGAAAGCTTTTGACGGCACGCTGCTCTTCGTATCGCACGATAGATACTTTATCCGCGCCTTAGCGGGAAAAATTTTCGAACTGGAAAAAGGCGAGCTTCACGAATTTGTCGGCTCGTACGACGAATATACCGTCCAAAAACAGTCTTTAAAAGAAAAACAAGAAACTCAACGCGTACCTGCCCCCGCCGAAAATAAAAACGAACGGCAAAAAGAGGGCTATCGCAGCAAAGAAGAACGCGCCGCCGACGCCAAACGCCGCACGCGTATAAAAAAGATAGAGGAAGAAATTTTTGCACTCGAATCCGAGGACGAGGAAATCAATACTTCCCTTTCCGACCCCGCCGTTACGGCAAATTTCGCCCTCTTGACGGAAAAATGCAACCGCTTGGAGGAAATAAAAAATCTCCTCGAGGCTCTCTACAACGAATACGAAACCTTGTTATAAGCCGTAACCTTAAAAAGTTTTTTAAAACCACTTGACAACCTCTTGTAAACGTGATATGATTTTGATATCAAATCCATATAGGAGGATTTAATGGTATGGAAGAAATTTTATTAAAGAACAAGAAACACGGTATGCGAACGCTGCTCCTTTGTCTTCTTTTCGAGCTTGCTGCGTGGGCGGCGTTTATCTACGGCGTTGTTCAAATGGAAACGGGCAACGAAACTTTGGGTGCGGTGCTGTTTATCGGCGGCTTGCTGGCTATTTGTTTGGCGGCGATTCCGCTGATGGGCTTACGGGTTTTAAAACCCAACGAAGCGTTGGTACTTACCCTGTTTGGGAAATACGTCGGCACGATTAAGGGCGAGGGCTTTTACGCCGTCAACCCCTTCTGCGTTGCGATTAACCCCGCAGCAAAAACGCTGCTCAATCAAAGCGGTGACGTTGGGCACGCTACGGCAGCCTCGTCCACTTCGAAGAAAAACGAACTTATCAATAAGAAGCTTTCCTTAAAGGTTATGACCTTAAACAACAACCGCCAAAAAATCAACGATTGCCTCGGCAACCCCGTGGAAATTGGGATTGCAGTTACTTGGCGGGTAGTCGACACGGCGAAAGCGGTGTTCCACGTAGACAACTATAAAGAATATCTCTCGTTGCAATGCGACAGTGCCCTTCGCAACATCGTGCGCATTTACCCTTACGACGTAGCGCCGGGCGTAGACACGACGGGCGACGGCTTGGAAGACGACGGCAGCTTGCGCGGTTCGAGCGACGTCGTGGCTTGCCGAATTCGCGACGAAATTCAAACCCGCGTACAGGATGCAGGGATTGAAATTATCGAAGCGCGCATCACTTACCTTGCGTACGCCCCTGAAATTGCGGCGGTAATGTTGCAAAGACAGCAGGCTTCGGCAATTATCGACGCGCGGAAAATGATTGTCGACGGCGCGGTCGGTATGGTAGAAATGGCGTTAGAGCGCTTAAATCATAACGGCTTGGTCGAATTGGACGAGGAAAGAAAGGCGGCAATGGTATCCAATTTGTTGGTGGTGCTTTGCGGTAACCACGACGCACAGCCCATCGTGAACACAGGAAGTCTTTACTGATTTTAAAAAGCGTGATAGGCAGGTACGAGATTATGAACGAAAAAGAGAAAAAACAAATCCCCTTGCGTCTCTCCGCAAAGCTGTATAATGCGATTGCGGCTTGGGCAGAGGACGATTTTCGGTCGGTAAACGGACAAATCGAATACCTGCTGTCCGAATGCGTCCGTCAGCGCAAGAAAAACGGCAAATACGTTTCGGACGAAATCGACGTTCCGCCCGAACTTGATATTTAAGCGGTAAAAAAAGTTGACAAAAGCTCAATGACGGAGTATAATAAACTCTGTCATTGAAAATATGCAGGCGTATCGAAGCGGTCATAACGAGGCGGTCTTGAAAACCGTTTGGGGGCAACCCCACGGGTGTTCGAATCCCTCCGCCTGCGCCATATACAAAGAGACAGACCGAGGGTCTGTCGCTTTGTATATGGTGAAAACGAGGGTCGCTCGAAGCCCTGAATTATCGGGGGGTTCGCGCGAGGAGCGAGAAACACGACGGTTGACCTTTCTTTACGGTTGACGAGCGACGACGCTTTGGCGATAGCCAATCTCCCTCCGCCTGCGCCATTTTTATATTTTCATCTTTATTGAGGAGGCTGTATGTCTACCACATATTCAACAAGATGCCCGCATTGTGGGGTATTATTATATCAAAATTCTTATGAAGAACGAAAAAAATTCGCGCCTACACTGCAATCTTGTCCCCATTGTGGAAAAAAAATGATTTATTCTCAATCATACGAGTGGGAAAACTTAACAAACGATGAAAAGAAGTCTGTGCTCGTTTTTGGTGCAGATCGCTATATTGGAACTGCAACCGAATTAAAAAAATTTATTCGCAATTGCGCACTATCATTTTTTTTGATATATCCTTTATTTATGATGTTTAAACACATTAAGCATTTGCGTCAATGGAATGATTTTGTTTTTGATGAAAATATGATTGTTGATAATTCTTTGATTCAAGAATCTATTGAGAGGACACAAGACACAGAATATCGAAAAATGTTATTGAAATTGGGGAGGGATTTCTATGGAACAGAATTTTACAATGTTTGAATTTAATAGATTTTCCTTTTGTTTATACGATGATTATTTTGTGTACAAAACAAAGAAGAAAGACTACTTACTCTCATATTCAGAAATAAAAACAATAGAAAAGCATATTGCGTCAGTCAATTATGTGACTTCTGTGGAATTCAAAATAGTTTTTCTGCCTACAGAAAATTTTCCAGCTCGCTTTCCTATCGAAATTTCATTTAGACCGTCAAATAAAAAAGAACTTTCTTTGTTCCACACTTTAACCGAATTGCTTTTAGAACAAAAAAGTATCTGCTTTGAAAATGGCCAAAATCAGTATCCTGAAAAAGTAAAAAAAGACCGAGAATTAAATATAGCAAGAAGACCTCTTGGGACAAAGACATGGGGTAAACTGCGTTGCTACCATACTGACCTTTGGATACTTTTAAT
>JAZUCW010000003.1:0-4049 GCA_045639305.1 Candidatus Scatosoma sp. | reverse complement strand
CCTCGACGGGCAAGGTTAGCCCGTACGTTTCTTGCGGGTTGAACACGCTTGCTATACGCGTTCCCGCGCACGCGGGCGCGCAGGCGTTTTTAAAAGCGGTGGATATCCCTATCGTTGCGCCCAGCGCAAACCTTTCCAAACACGTCAGCCCCACTTCGGCAAAGCACGTTTTCGAGGATTTTGAGGGGAGGATTCCCTTGATTTTAGACGGCGGAGATTGCGAGGGCGGGATTGAAAGTACCGTCTGCGACGTAACGGGAGAAGTCCCCGTTATTCTGCGGCCTGGTTTGATTACGCGGGAAATGATTGCCGAGGTTGTCGGGGATTGCAAAGAGGACAAGCCCGATCTTACCAAAACGAAACGGGTGAAAAGCCCCGGGGTATTGTATAAACATTATTCCCCTCGTTGTGAAACGATGTTATTTTCTTCCGAAGAAGTCGGAAAAGCCTTGCAAGCGATTGCGGATAACACAGATTTAAAAATCGGCGTACTTTGTGAAGAAGAAAGGGTAAAAGCCTTTGAAACCCTTGCCGTTCCCGTATTTTCTTTGGGGAATACGGAAAGGGAGATGGCGGGCAGGTTGTATAAACTTTTGCGGGATGCGGAAAAGGGATGCGATTTGTTGATTGCAATCGAGCCGAAGAAACAAGACGGCGTGATGATAGGGGTGTTAAACCGCTTGCGCAAAGCGTGTACCTCTAAAGACGTGCAGCACTGAAAAATAAAAGGAGGACGGTATGAAAAAAGACGAGAAAAAAATTCTTTTCGTTTGTACGGGAAATACGTGCCGTTCGCCTATGGCGGAGTTCCTATTGAAACGGGAGCTTTCGGCGCAAAATCTGCAAGGTTTTTTAGTTTGTTCAGCGGGGATTGCCGCGCGGACGGGAGATGGTATCAATCCAAAATCGGCGCAGGTGTTGCAAGAAAATGGATTTTTGATAGAGGAGTTTTCCGCAAGCTTATTGGCGGAGAAGGATTTGGAAAAGTCGTTTGCCGTGATTTGTATGACCGAACGGCAAAAAGACGTCGTGATGGATATGCGTTGGCAGGCGTTGAAAAAGGCGGGGCTGATTGGCGAGGACGAGATTGAAAACAACGTGTATTCGTTTGCCGAGCTCGCTGGTTATGAAGTCCTCGACCCGTACGGAAAGGATATTGACTGTTATCGCTACGTTTACAATTTGTTGGGGGCAGGTATGCGTTCATTGATAGAAAAGCTGAACCTGCCTACATATGCAAAAAAGAAAACCCGCGCAAAAAAACAATCTGCAGCGGAGGGCGAGCCGAGCAAAAAACGCGGCAGACCCAGAAAAAACCCCGTACAGGAAAAGCCTGCCGTGCCGAAAAAGCGAGGCAGACCAAAAAAGCAATCGATAGAAATAAAAGGAGAGATAGAGTTATGAAAATTGCAATTGCTTGCGACCACGGTGGATTGAATTTGAAAAACGCCGTGATTGCGTATTTGGAAAAGAACGGACACGAGGTCGTTAATTTCGGGACGGACACGAAAGATTCGTGCGATTATCCCGATTTTGCGGTGCAGGCAGCGGAAGCCGTAGCAAGCGGGGCTTGTCAGCGTGGTATCGTCGTTTGTTCGTCGGGGATTGGCGTTTCCATCGTTGCCAACAAAGTGCCGGGGATTCGCTGCGCGCATTGCCACGACGTCTATTGCGCAAAATACACCCGCTATCATAACGACGCAAATATGATTGCGTTTGGAGAGAAGGTAATCGGTCCTGGTATGATGGAAGAAATCGTGCACGCCTTTTTAACCTGCGAATACGAAGGGGGCGAACGCCACGACCGCCGTATTGCAAAAATTAAAGCCATTGAAGAGAAGTATTGCAAGTAAAAATGAGAAAGATCGTAGCCATCGGCGGTGGGGAACTCCGCGAAAAAACAACGTTAGCCATTGACGAATATATCGTAGGACTTGCTAAAGCGCACGCAGGGGAAAATCGACCTTACGCGCTGTTTATTCCTACCGCCAGCCACGATTATATGCCCTATTATAATACCTTTCACAAGGTTTATACCGGGATTTTCAACGTGAAAACGGACGTCGCATTGACGGTGTATAAAGAGCCGGATATGGAAAAAATCAAGGCGAAATTTGACAAAGCGGACGTTATCTACGTCGGCGGCGGCGACACCGTTTTTATGTTGCGCCATTTAGAAAAGACGGGGTTGTTACCTCTCATAAAAGAAGCTTACGAACGCGGTGTTGTATTGGCTGGGCTCTCTGCGGGCGCGATTTGTTGGTTTTCGGATATTTATACCGATTCGGCGGAAGTGCGCGGGGACGAGCAGTACGCAATGTTTAAAGGCTTGGGCTGGATAAATGGAATAATTTCTCCCCATTATGGCGCAAGAATGCTTGACTTTGACAAAATTGTGTGCTATAATTACGCCTGTGCTTACGGGGTCGAGGACGACGCGGCGCTTGTGCTTGAAGACGAGCAGATCGTGGGAAGTATAACGAGCGGCGGCAAAGCGTACAAGATAGAAAGTAAGGACGGACAACTGATAAAGACGGAGATTCCGTCTTTGTAAAACGAGCGGATGTGGCGAAACTGGCAGACGCGCAGGTTTCAGGTTCCTGTGGGTAACTCCGTATGGGTTCAAATCCCTTCATCCGCACCATTTTTAGGGCAAAATCGGCTGATTTTGCTCTTTTTTTGTGCGAAAAACCTGTCTCTGCGCGTCTTTTTCTTGATTTTTATTCGATTTTTAGCTAAATTTTGGGTAATTTTTGGGTAAAATCCCGTCCGGGAACGGGTAGTCAAACTTCTTTATCTCTTCCAGTTGGTATTCCTCCGGATAGTCCATGTAAGGGAACTCTCTTGATTTGAAAAAAGTAAAAGCAAAAAACGTCGCCTCGGATAGAGCGACGTACATTCCTAAGAAGAAGGCAGAGAAGATAAAATCCTTTGCCAAGCCTAAAAGTAAGAAAAAAAAGAAAACACCATGAGCGACTTATCTCACGGCGAAAGAAATGAAGGTTTCTTTTCTACGAACAGTATACGCGATTATTTCGAAAAAGTCAATAGTTTTTAAAAAAATATTTTAAAAAATTAAAATTTCAGGAGAGTGAAGTATGGGTGCGGAAAGGACTTGAACGCAACGGGGGCTAAAATTGAATAAAAAATCAAACCGATTGTTTCAAACGAAACAATCGGTTTTTATCACAACGTTATTCGCGGACGGTATGCGGAGTAATACGGAAGGTCTTTTTAAAAAGCTGATAAAAATAAGAAATATTGCTAATCCCTATCAATTCGCAAATTTTTTCTATCGAATAGGGCGTTGTCTGCAATAAGGAATAGGCGTATAACATTTTTTGTTTATTAAAATAATCGGTCATCGTCATTCCTAAATATTTCTTAAACGAACGGCGCATATATTCTTTGCTATAAGAAAAGTGGTCGATGATTTGGGCAAGGTCAACCGCTAGGTTATCGTGAGAATTTAACATCGACAAAAGTCGTGTAAGCCAAGTGGGATAATTGTGCGTTTTTTGGAAACTATGCTCGATAACCAAATTGAGGATAAAGGTAGTCAAAGCCCTTGTGCTCAAACGATAATTTTCGTTTGTAGGAGAAAGGTTTAAGCTGGGGATAAAATTTTCAATTCTTGACATTTGTTCAATGGAAAGATTGAACTGTAAATGGTATTTTCCCTGCATCAGCTCATCAAAAAAAGTGGGGGAAAAGAAGTCGCAAATTTCTTTAAAAAAAGCTAGATCAATGAGGATATCCCTGTGCAAGAAATCACTGCTTTCCGTTTGAATAAAGCGGTGGGTGTCGTTTGGCGTCATTAAAAATGCATTACCAACGTGGATTTGCGCGCGCTGATCGTTTAAAATATGGGTGCACGTGCCTTCAAATACGTAGAAAAATTCGATGTATTCGTGTCTATGCATATACACGGTTTCGTATTCGATGATGTGCGTAAAGATAGGACGTTCTTTTGAAATATGCATAGGTTTGAATACCAAAATCTCGTTTAACGAATCACTCATATCCATTTTCTCCTTACTTCTAGTATA
>JAZUCW010000002.1:0-5807 GCA_045639305.1 Candidatus Scatosoma sp. | reverse complement strand
ACCGCTTGGCCTCCGACTTGTGCTCGTTATGCACGGGCGTCGTCGTTGCAAAAATAACCCGTTTGCCCATTTTCTTCAAAAGCTCCGCCACGCGCAGCATATTTTCCACGTATTCTTCTTCGCTGGTAAACGGCTCGCCGTCGTCAAAAAGCCCCGTGGGGATATCCCAAAGCCCGTTATTCCAATGAATCACGTCGCTGCCCTCGATTTGCGCTTTAAAATCGAATAACATTCGCAAAGTATATTTGACGAAACGGCAATTATCTTCAGGTTGGAATACTTCGTATTCGTCGCCGAGCATTTGAGGCACTTTTGTTCCGTACCCAATCAGCCTAATAGAATCCCCTAACAACGTTACTTTTTTCATAAAACCCCGTCTTCTTTAACGATATTTTAGTCTGTGATTATTATAAACGCTCGTTTTAGTAAAGTCAATAGTTTTTTGCGAAAAGATGCCCGTTTTTAGTTCATTTTCGAGATTTCCTTTTTTAAGCGCAGAATAATTTTTTTCTCCAAGCGGGAAATATAGCTTTGCGATATCCCCAATAAATCGGCGACGTCCTTTTGAGTCATCTCCTCGCCGCCGCCAAGCCCAAACCGCAAAAACATAATTTTTCGTTCCCTCTCCGACAGCTTTTTTAATGCCTCTTTTAATTGTTCTTTCTCCGCGTTCGATTCGAGATTGCCGTACACGCTTTCCGCCGAAGTACCCAATACGTCGGATAAAAGCAGCTCGTTTCCCTCAAAATCGGTGTTTAGCGGCTCGTCGAAGGAGACTTCCGTTTTGATACGCGCCGTGCGCCGCAAATACATCAAAATTTCGTTTTCGATACACCGCGAAGCATAGGTCGCCAGCTTGATGTTCTTGTCCGACTTGAACGAATTGATGGCTTTTATCAGCCCGATCGTGCCAATGGATACGAGGTCGTCGTTATCCACGCCCGTATTGTCAAATTTTTTGGCTATGTACACCACCAAACGCAAATTGTGCTGTATCAGCAGGGTCTTTGCCCGTTCTTTTTCCTCGCCCGAGGTCAATTTTTTCAGCATTTCCCCCTCTTCTTCACTCGAAAGAGGCAAGGGCAACGCCTCACCGTTGCCACAAACGTAGTCGACGGCGCACTCGTCTGCGCAAAACTTCCGCAAAAATATTTTCAAAATTTCTCGCAACTTCAACATTTCTACCTGCCTTTACCCTCGTTCTTCCAGCGTTCTTACGTTGAGGATTAGTTTATATTCACGTCCTATCGTATTCGCCGTCGGGGCAAAATATACCTCTTTTTCTTCCCATTTTTTATCGGTTTTTATCCGTAAAATCCCCTTGTATAATGGGATTTTTTTCTCGCCTGCCACCGTGGTTATTGCCATTTCATCGCATACCTGCCCCGTATCTTCCGCCCAAAATAGGTCGTAGAAAAGGTCGGAAGAAAGAAAGCAGACGGGCACCCCCTCTTTCGTTGCCAAATTACCGCTGTCAAAATAGCCCCTCGTCTCTATTTTTCGCCCCATAAAAAGCAGCTTACAAGGATAAATAAAGGCGTGTACCGCCCGTTTTTCATAGATTTTGCGCAACAAAAGGAGCAGCGCAAAGCTCGTGAGCGAAAATCCCAAAAAAACGAACCAAGCAGGGACTTTTTCCGCGGTTTTTCCCGTTAAAAACCCCTCGTAAACGCCCGTCAAAACGCCACCGAAGGAAAAGGTAAAAAGGAAAAACAGCGCCGCATTAAACGCGTACCTGCCCCAGTCCTTTTTGCTTTTTAGCCTATCAAACGAGAGTAGACAAAGCAAAAACCCCACGGAAATTTTCAAAAAAACAGAAAGAAAGGTCGGAAGGATTAAAAGCGGAAACACTACGGCAAATCCCGCGCCGATTGCCGCGGATAGAAGGATGCGCCAAGGGCGCAATTTTATCCTAGCGGCAAACCCCGCAAGCGCCAAAAGCACGCCGTCAAAGAGAAAATTTTCAAGGAAGGCATATTCGATATAAACGACCATAAAAAATCACGCAATCCCTTTTATTTTCAGGGCTTGCGGGCATTATAGCATACGAGAAAGCGAAAAATAAAAAACTCTTTTGCAAAATCGGTGTGTTTATTGTCGAAATCCCCTTATATTTCAAGCGATTGCGCCACTTTACAAAAAAAATACGATTTTTTCAAAAAACCGTACTTTTTTTATTAAAACGCGTATTTAAAATATTCGATTGTACCGTCCTCGAACACTTCCGCGACGTCAAAGCGGGCGTTTGGTTCTTCCCCGTTTTCCTTCCAAAAAAATTTGGCGATTTGCCGATAACGGCGCTGTTTGTCCCCACCCACCGCCTCGCGAGGAGTTCCAAACGTGTCGCTCGTGCGGGTCTTTACTTCGACAAACGCAATTTCGTCGCCGTCTAACACGATAATATCCGCTTCGCCAAAGGGGGTCGAATAGTTTTTCTTTAAAATCTTACAGCCCTGCTTTTTGAGGTATTTTAAAACGAGTTTTTCCCCTTGATTGCCTAAAAGTTTTTTGTAAAGGTTCTGCGATGAATCGGGCATAAACCGAACTCCTTTATTCCCTTGATATGCGCCGCCGTGCCGTAGCCTTTGTTGGAAGCAAAATCGTAATGAGGATAGAGTTTTGCATACTCGTCCATCATAGCGTCTCTATGCACTTTGGCGATAATGCTCGCCGCGCCGATAGAATAGGAAAGAGCGTCGCCGTGCACCACGCTTCTTTGCGGCAGGGAAATATCCATCGTCATATTGCCGTCCGTCAAAACGGTATCAGGCGTTATGGAAAGGCTTTCTATCGCCCGTTTCATCCCCAACCTCGTCGCCTGCAAAATATTAATTTCGTCTATCGTTTTTTCGTCGATTTCAACAATCGTATAGGCAAGGGCGCGTTCTTTAATCTTTAACGCAAGCTCTTCCCGCTTTTTTGCCGACAGTTTTTTACTGTCGTCCACGCCGATAATCAAGTCCGTTTCGCCTAAGGGCATAATTACCGCCGCGCATACCACGGGGCCTGCCAAAGGGCCTCTGCCCACCTCGTCTACACCTGCGATATAGCTGCAGCCCTGCGACAAAAGCGCGCGTTCGTATTGCGTTTTTTCTTCTGCGTTCCAAATCTTTTTCATAAGCGTCCTTATAAGGTGAAATCGGGATAGTCTTTGGGGTCTTCCAAACAGATTTTGCCGATTCTGCCCTTTCTAAAATCGTCGATAAGCGCCTTTGCGCCACGCTCGTAGTCGAACTCGCCGCCGCGCAGGATAAACCCGCGGCGTTTGCAAACCGCCTCGTACATACCCAACTTCGTCGAAAAATCGGTGATGCCGTAGCGTTCGGTGAGATAGGCAGGATATTTTTCCGCAAGCTCGCCAAGAAGTTCTAATGCGATATCGTCCATATCCAAAATATCGTCGTTGATACTGCCGATAAAGGCAAGGTGGCGGGCGTGGTACTGATTGTCAAACGACGGCGGCATCGTACCGGGCGTGTCCAAAAGGTCGAACGCGCCGCATTTTAACCAACGCACGTCGCGCGTAACCCCTGCCTTATCCCCCGTTTTGGCGCGTTTTTGTCCGCTGAGCAAGTTGACGAGGGTACTTTTGCCCGTATTGGGAATCCCCGCTACCATAAAACGGAAGGTCCTGTTTAATCCCTTTGCCTGTGCGCGGGCGCGTTTTTCTTCCGTGATGGCGTTAAGCTTTTGCAAAAGGATACGCTTGGTGGAAATATTCGTCGAATCGCATTTCACCGCGTACCTGCCCCTCTCTTCGAAGAACTTCAAAAAGGCGTCCGCCTTGCCGTCGGCAAGGTCTGCTTTGTTTAGTACGTATAAAATCGGTTTTTCACCAAAGATTTTTTTTAAGTTTTTATTCACCGTAGCAACGGGCGCGCGCGCGTCCAAAACGCAAATTACGCCGTCGCAAAGATCGCGTTTTGCTTCCATATCGCGCATGGCGCGGGTCATGTGCCCGGGAAACCATTGTATGTTTTTCATAATTTTTTCCGTTTTTTATAATAAATCGGGGCGTTTTTGTTTCGTAATTTTCAAAGCCTCTTCTCTTCGCCAAGCGTCGATTTTTCCATGGTCGCCGCTGCGTAAAACCTCGGGCACGGGAATCCCTTTATAGATTTGTGGGCGAGTGTATTGCGGATATTCGAGCAAGTTTTCCGAAAAGCTTTCGTCCACCAACGAGGAGGTGTTAATCACTCCGTCCACGTAGCGGGAAACGCAGTCCGCTATTACCATGGCAGGCAGTTCACCGCCCGTCAATACGTAATCGCCGATGGAAATCTCCTCGTCGATATACAAATCGAGGACCCGCTGGTCTACCCCCTCGTAATGTCCGCAAAGGAGTATCAAATGCTCGTATTCTAACAGTTGAAAGACTTTTTGCTGTTTGAACACTTCGCCCTTGGGGGACATATAAATTCGCCTTGCTTTATGTTCGGGGTCGATGACGTCGATGGCGTTGCCGATGGGAGGCGCCATCATGACCATACCCGCGCCGCCGCCAAAGGGATAATCGTCGCATTTTAAATGCTTATCTTCCGTATAATCGCGGATATTGACGATATTGATTTGAATTTTACCCGATTTTTGCGCTCTGCCTAAAATACTTTCTTGCATAGCGGAAAACATATCGGGGAAAAGCGTGAGAATATCTATCTTCATAATCGTTTACAAAATCGCCTCGACAAACGCACGGGAGTCGAAATATTCGAGGTCTTCCATTTTTTCGCCTACCCCTGCAAAGACGACGGGCAGGGAGAGTTCGGACGCCAACGAGAAGACGAAACCGCCCTTTGCCGTGCCGTCAAGCTTGGTCAATACGAGCCCGTCTAACTCGATTGCTTCGTCGAATACGCGCGCTTGATTGACGGCGTTTTGACCCGTGGTTGCGTCGAGTACCAATAATTTTAAGAAGTCCGCTTCGGGATATTCGCGAGAAACTACGCGGTCCATTTTACGAAGCTCGTTCATCAAATTGTCTTTTACGTGTAGTCTGCCTGCCGTATCGACGATTACGACGTCCGTTTTCTTGGCTTTTGCCGAGGATACGGCGTCGAAAATAACCGCGGACGGGTCGCTGCCCTCTTCGTGCTTGACGATACGCACCTTTGCACGGTCCGCCCAGATAGAAAGCTGTTCGCTTGCCGCCGCGCGGAAGGTGTCCGCCGCCGCAACCGTTACCGTTTTGCCCTGCGAAAGGAAATAGTGCGCAAGTTTGCCTACCGTCGTGGTTTTGCCCACGCCGTTAACCCCTACGAGCATAATGACGCAGGGATATGCAGGAGGTTCGACTTCGGATTCTTCTAAAATATCCGTCAAGACGTCTCTGAGCAGGTTGGTTACGTACGCTTCGTCGCGCAAGCGTTCGTCCATCGCCTGCTTTTTGACGCGCGAAACGACCTCTTGCGCCGTGGCGTACGAAACGTCGGAAGCGATAAGAAGTTCTTCTAATTCTTCATAAAACTCGTTGCCGAGTTTGTTTTTGGAAAAGAGGAGACGAAGTTTGTCCGAAAGTCCGTCTTTCGTCTTTTTCAACGCTCCGAAAAGTTTGCCAAAAATACCCATAATAGTTCCTTTAAAAATTCGGAATTCGGAGTTAGGAATTCGGAATTGTGGTTGAATTTAAAATATAGAATTCGGAATTCGGAGTGCGGAATTCGGAATTGTGGTAGAATTTAAAACGACCGAGTGGTTACACGAAACGGGTTAGATACGAGCAGCAACGTGCCGTTGCATCCAATCTTATCTATCCTTCCGCCGACCTTCGATGTTACCTGTCGGTTACACGAAACGGGTTAGATACGAGC
>JAZUCW010000001.1:0-3719 GCA_045639305.1 Candidatus Scatosoma sp. | reverse complement strand
GTAGCAAGTAATACGTGCATGACTGGCAGGTCAACCAAAGAGTACATTTGTACTACGCCAGTGAACAAGGGCTATGCCCGAAAAATAAAAACCACCCGATATTCGGGTGGATGATTATTCTTTTCGTAACGTCATTGCGAGCCCGCAAGGGCGTGGCAATCTCAAAATAGCACGGTAAAGTATCTCTTTATAAAAATTTCACACTTTTTTTCTATAGGATGTGCGGAAAGAGGGAAAATTTCTTGACAAAAAATCAATTTTGTTATAAAATATAACAGAATGGAAAAATAGGGTTATTGTGTGGATTTTATAAAATTTACCCTATGACAGAAGTGAAAAGCTTATAAGGATTAGGAGGCTATATGAAGAAATCAGTGAAGAGGATTACTTGCGGGATTTTGTCGCTTATGATGGCGTCGACTCTCGTTGTCGAATATACCTTGCGCACGGGCGCAGAACTTTCGGCAGCGGCTTCGACTTCGGTGCAAGCGACGGCGTCGGATTCGGACGTTTCCTTTAAAAACGTTACGGGAAAATACGATACGTCTAAAATCATGCAGGAAAATTTCAATTCCAGCGTTAAGGAAAACACCAAACCCGTATACGAAACGCGTACGGTTATCGTTACGCTTGATGGTAAACCCGTCGTAGAACGTGCTAAAGGGGAACTTGTTACCGACTATTTGGCTACTTGGGACGGCAATCGTTCGCAGGCAAATATCCAAGCGGAACAGGTGTCGTTCTTGCGTCAGCTTGCAAAGAACGGTATTCCCTACAAGGTAGAGGGTAGATACGACACCGTTTTAAACGGCGTAGCGATTGAAATCGATACCAAATACGTTTCCACGATTAAAAAGATGGACGGGGTAGACGGCGTATTTATTACGACCTCGTATTCCGAGCCGAAAACGGCAACGGCCGCTGCTAGCGGGGTTGTCTACAACGAAACGGACGTATACGCAACGGGTATTTACAACTCGTCCGAGTATGAGGGAACGTACGGCGACGATATGGTCGTAGCCGTTCTTGATACTGGTCTCGATTATACCCACAGCGCTTTCCAAGGATTTAAAAACGAAGATGCGAAAGTGGCTTGGAACGAGCAGTACGTAAAAGACGTATTAAGCAATCCCAATTTCGAGCTTTCGGCAGAAATGCGTTCGGGTTCGCTTTCCTCTGCGGACGTATATCTGAGTGAAAAGGTTCCGTTTGCATACGACTATGCGGACGACGATGCCGACGTATATCCTTCCTATTCTAACCACGGTACGCACGTAGCGGGTATTATCGGCGGTTACGACCCTAGCGGTTATACCGACAAAGACGGTATTCCGCAAACGGAAGAATTTATCGGCGTTGCGCCTGACGCGCAGTTGATGATTTGTAAGGTATTTACCGACGATTTGGACGACCCCGATTTGGGCGGTGCCGTGGCGGAAGATATCATCGCGGCGCTTGACGACTGTGTAAAACTCGGCGTTGACGTTATCAATATGTCGTTGGGTACCTCTTGCGGGTTCACGACCACCAACGACGGCGACGACGAAGGGGAAATGCTCAACGAAGTATACCAGCGTATCCAAGCGGCGGGGATCAGCCTCGTCTGCGCGGCGAGCAACGATTATAGTGCTGGTTACGGCGGTGTGTACGGTACCAACCTTACCTCCAACCCTGATTCGAGTACGGTAGGTTCGCCTTCGACCTTTGCGGCGGCGTTGTCGGTTGCAAGTATTAACGGGCAGCAGGCTCCCTATTTGATTGCCAACGCAGGCGCAACGGAAGAAAGAACGGTATTCTTCGAACAATCTCGTGATATCGACGGCAACCCTTACGATTTCGTTGCGGATTTGGCGGCAAGACATAACGGACAAACCGAATTTGAATACGTCGTAGTCGGCGGTAAAGGTTTGGGTTCGGACTATTATAACGTTGAAAAGCTTTTCAAAGATTCTAACGGTAACAGCTTGAATCGTATCGCACTCGTATCTCGTGGCGAATCAACCTTCCAAGACAAGGTGGAGGTTGCTATGAAGATGGGTGCAATCGGTATCATTATTTATAACAACGTATCGGGTTCGATTCGTATGAACCTCGGTGAAATCGACGAGCCGATTCCCGCAATCTCCATCAACAACAACGCAGGTCTTGCGATGGTAGAGGGGGCAGGCAGAGATAAGCTGGGTACGATCACCTTGTCCGCATCCTATACGGCAGGTCCTTTCATGAGTGAATTCTCCTCGTGGGGTCCTACGCACGATTTGAAGATTAAGCCCGAAATTACGGCGCACGGTGGGGAAATTACCTCTACCGTACCTGGCGGCTATGGCGAACAGAGCGGTACGTCCATGGCGTCGCCGAATATGGCAGGGTTCATTGCGCTCGTTAGAAATTACGTAAAGAACGAACTCGGTATCACCAACGGTATCGAATTGAATCGCCGTGTCATGCAGCTTACGATGAGTACGACGGGTCTTGTATACGACCAAGACGGATATTTGTACTCGCCTAGAAAGCAGGGTGCAGGCGTTGCGAAACTGGAAAACGTTATTGCCAAGAAAGATGCAAACGGCAACGTAATCAAAGGTACGCAAGCGTACCTGTATACGGATAACGCCGATAGCGATTATCGTCCGAAGTTGGAACTTGGCGACGATCCCGAAGAAACGGGCGTATACAATATGCGTTTCTTCGTTAAGAATTTCAGCGACCGCGAAGATTTAACCTTCACGTTGAAACACGCGGCAATGACCGAATCGACCTCGAAAGACAAGATTACCGTAGCTGAACAGGCGCGTATGCTCAATAAAGCGACGGCGGTATGGACGATTGACGGAAAGGCTTATGAAGACGGCGACGAAATTACGGTAAAACAGGGTGAATCCTTAGAAATTTCCGTAACTTTGAGCTTGCATCACTCGGAAATCGATTACATCAAAGACCGTTTTGAAAACGGTATGTACGTAGAAGGTTTCTTGTCCTTGCTCTCTTCCGACGACGTACAGTGCGATTTGAATATTCCGTTCCTTGCCTTCTTTGGGGATTGGAACAAAGCGCCTATGTTGGACGTATCGGCGTTTGAAGTAGCGGAAAGCGCGCAGGACGCGTCGATTGAAGACGACCAAAAATTAAAAGCAAGCGTTTGGGAAACCCTTCCTTATAACTCTTACTATAACGAAAAATACATTTTGCCGATGGGTGGTTACGTATATCTCCTTCCCGATGATGCGGATCCGATGTACGTAGACGAAGACAAGTGCTCCGTTTCCCGTTATAACGAATATTACGGCGAGGGGAACGACGAAAACTATCTCAGTTCCACTTCGATTAAAGCGTTGTACGCAGGGCTTTTGCGTAACGCAAAACTCGTTAAATACAAGCTCTACAACGTTGCCACGGGCGAGTTGATTTTGGAAGACAAAATCTACCGCGTCGGGAAAGCGTATGCAGGCGGCGGTGCGGCAGTACCTGCCAACGTCGAATTGGAACTCTTCCCCGAAGTGGAAGGTTTGGTTGCAAACGGCATGTATCGTTTGGAATTTGATTTCTTCCAAGAAAAACCCGAAGATGAAGACGGCGCGGAAGCAAGAGAAGAAGACTCTTTTGAGTTTACCTTTACCGTCGATTACGAAGCACCGATATTGGAAGACGCGCGCGTACGTTATTATTCGTATAAGGACGGCGACAAGTGGAAACAGCGTATCTATCTCGACGAAGTCGGG